>DMGO01000113.1:0-3713 GCA_003449795.1 Gammaproteobacteria bacterium
TGAGATTTTTGAGAAGACAGTGGAACATCAACTCCAACAACCCACTTACATCACGTCATACCCTAGAGAAATTTCACCACTTTCAAGAGCGAATGATGATGACCCTTGGATCGTAGATCGTTTTGAATTTTTTATAATGGGCAGAGAATTGGCAAATGGATTTCAAGAGTTGAATGATCCAGATGATCAGGCTGAACGTTTTGAAGATCAAGTCAAAGCCAGAGATGGGGGAGATGACGAAGCCATGTTTTTTGATCAGGATTATATTGAAGCACTTGAGTATGGTATGCCTCCTACTGCTGGCTTGGGGGTCGGTATAGATAGACTTGTGATGCTTTTCTCAAACCAAGCTTCAATTCGTGACGTGCTACTTTTTCCTCACATGAGGTCGAAATAACGATTTAAAATACTTTTTATTTGGAGAAAAAATGCAAAACCCAATGAATAGATCTATTTTTGTATTGGTAGCGATACTTTTACTCGGTACTGTTTTCCTAATCAGTCCAGCCCAAATACCTGTCATCATTTTCAAAGCCAGTCTTGTTTCATTGGCAGCAATACTTGGATATTGGATCGATTACTTGCTTTTTCCTCATATGAGACCTGGCGTGGTTGATAAGACTGAGACAGATCCAATCATCAGGGCATCAATTGCAATCAGAAGGGCAATAATAATTTTTGGAACCATTCTCGGTTTCTCAATGGCACTTTAATGCGAAACTTAGGTATCGTAGTAATCCTTTCATTTATTGCGGTTCCTGAATCGATTGCAGAAGTACCACGAGAGAGTTTGAAGTACAAAAGAGAACTCATTAGACATTCCAGAATCATTTGGGGTTTAGATGCACCAATACCATTGTTTGCTTCTCAAATTCACCAAGAAAGCACTTGGAACCATTTGGCCAAAAGTAAATATGCAAAGGGGTTAACACAATTTACTGATAGCACAGCTGAATGGATGATTGAGATCTTCCCCGAATTAAAAAGAGCGAACGTTTTCAATCCCATCTGGTCGATGAGAGCGATGCTGCTTTATAACAGTTGGCTGAATCAAAGAATTGAATCTATCGATGAGTGTAATCAATGGGCCATGATTCTGAGTTCCTACAACGGCGGACTGACTTGGTTGAACAGAGATAAAGCCTTGGCAGAGGGAGAAGGTAGTAATCCATATATTTGGTGGGATCATGTTGAGAAATACAGCAATAGAGCGGAGTGGGCAATAACCGAGAACAGGAATTACTCTAGGAATATTATATTCAAGCATCAACCCATGTATTCAGCTTGGGGTGATTTTTCAATCTGCTCTGATTGATTCATTGAGTGGGAATGGCAGCTACAATAACTCTATGCTTTTTTCATTTACTGTTAGTTCACTGGATGAATCAACTTGATTGATTACGGCCAAGCAAATACAGTCATTTGCAATTTCTTTTGATATAACAATATTGCCCACAGGTTTTGTTTGATCCATGATTTGAGTATGCGGGTCAACTGAATCAGTTTCTTTGATATTAATTTTATACATTCTTTTTTTAACCTTACCTCTGTGTTGAACTCTTGCTACCACTTCTTGACCTGTGTAACAGCCTTTAGAGAAGCTAACTCCCTTTAATTCATCTAAGTTCAACATCTGTGGTATGTATTGCAACGAGCTATCCTTCGAAATGATAGGAATCATGGTATTTATATCGCATTCAACCCAATCATCACTTGAAATAGTTTGATCTACATCTTCAGGCGGATTATTTGATATAAAAACCGACCTCTGAGGATCATTTGACAAGCTAATATAATCTTCTTCACTGTTTCTGATGTCTTTTTGATAAATACCAAAGATCAATTCTTCACTGGTCTGAATATCAACTTTTGATCTTAAAATGTATCTCTGCAAATGATTAGATAGCTCATCTCTTAATTCAATATTTAAAATGAGCCTAAAGAGGTCTTTTGAGTGATGAATCATTGCGGTTGATATGACTCGAC
This sequence comes from Gammaproteobacteria bacterium, assembly GCA_003449795.1. Taxonomy (GTDB): domain Bacteria; phylum Pseudomonadota; class Gammaproteobacteria; order Steroidobacterales; family UBA11654; genus CACPJA01. The sequence goes on from DMGO01000113.1 coordinate 1,987, forward strand.
CTTGAGCATTGCAAAAGGATGTCAAATGAAATATACCATCATCGATTGATTGTGTGTCTTGTGTCATTTGACCTTGAAGAAACTCATCCGCATCCTCGCCGGATATATTGATGATTGATAGATGTTCTAGATGTTTCATAAATCTTTGTATTTGCTCCTTAGGAACATAAATTTAGCTGTTCGGACCTATAAGATAAAGTATAATTGATCAGCATAAAACATACCAAGTAGATGACAAAACAAACCAGACCACTATCTCCGCATTTAAGTGTCTACCGATGGCAAGTAACTAATACGCTCTCAATCATACATAGACTGTCCGGTGTTGCCCTTTACTTCGGTTCACTTTTATTTCCACTTTGGATTGCAGCAATCGCCTTTGATGGTTACTTTAGTCAGATAATACTGACCCTTATTGGTCATCCACTATCAGTCTTACCTCTCATTGGGCTGACATTTGCGTTCTTCTACCATTCATTAAATGGCATAAGGCATCTACTTTGGGATATAGGAAAAGGATTTGAACAAAATCAAGTCAGAAATTCAGGCATAGCAGTTGTTGTCATCTCTCTTTTTATGACCATATTATTTTGGTGGAAAATCTGATGGGCGTTATTTTAAAAATAAGAAGACTTTTTGGGCTTGCTGGTTTTGAGCATGATAGTGATCACTGGAAGAGTCAGCGATCATCTGCGATTGCACTTTTTATTCTTGGTTACTGGATGGTATATCAACTTCTGTTTTTTCTAAATCAAGCCTCTGTTCCAGAAATTCAGCAATGGATTGCTGAACCATTGAATTCGATGCTACTTGCTCTAACAGTTTTATACACTTTCTATCATTCCGAACTTGGATTACAAGTAATTACAGAGGATTATGTTGAATCTAAGTCCAAACAAATCACGATTCTATACATTGTTAGGGTGATTAGATTATCTCTAATTACACTAACGATCATCTCTCTGATGAGAATTTGAGAAAAAGTAATAGCAGATGAGTAAAGATTACGAAATTATTCAACATCAATATGATGTAGTAGTTGTTGGCGCAGGTGGGTCTGGTCTGAGGTCAACGCTTGGGCTTGTAGAATCTGGCTTTAAGACTGCATGCATCACTAAGGTTTTTCCCACAAGAAGTCATACTGTTGCAGCACAAGGAGGAATTAGTGCTGCTCTTGGGAATAATGGAGAGGATGACTGGAGGTGGCACATGTATGACACAGTCAAAGGCTCAGATTGGTTAGGGGACCAGGATGCTATTGCTTATATGTGTAAGGAAGCACCAAACGCAGTCTTAGAATTGGAGCGTTATGGTATTCCATTCTCGAGAACAGATGATGGAAAAATTTACCAAAGAGCATTTGGAGGAATGACTACCCATTTCGGCGATGGTATAGCACAAAGGACATGTGCTGCTGCAGATCGAACAGGTCATGCGATGTTGCATACCCTGTATCAACAATCCATTAAAAATAAAGCTGAATTCTTCATTGAATATTTTGCACTCGATTTAATTATGGAAGATGGTGAATGCACTGGAGTTATAGCGCTAGAAATGGCAACTGGCAAGATCCATGCTTTTCGGGCTCAACGGGTAATATTGGCAACTGGTGGACACGGAAGAGCTTACTTCTCCTGCACAGCAGCTCACACATGTACAGGTGATGGTTCTGGTATGGCTCTCAGAGCAGGTTTGCCTTTACAAGACATGGAATTTGTTCAATTTCA
>DMGO01000113.1:4057-4217 GCA_003449795.1 Gammaproteobacteria bacterium
AACTGGTATCTATGGTGTTGGATGCCTTATTACAGAAGGTGTTCGAGGAGAAGGAGGATATCTTACTAATTCTGATGGCGAGCGATTTATGGAACGTTATGCGCCTAATGCAAAAGACCTTGCGTCAAGAGATGTTGTGAGTCGATCTATGACAATGGAG
>DMGO01000085.1:0-3854 GCA_003449795.1 Gammaproteobacteria bacterium
CTGCTGCGACTTTTACGATTCGCTCTATTTCAGATGCTGAATATTCACACACATCTTTAGCGTAGTTGTCAGTTTTCTCTTTTTCACCGAAATAAATACCACCTATTAATTCTCTTACAAATAAAATATCAATTTCTTTTAGTTTGGCATTTTCTATCGGTGAATTATCGATCAGTTGAGGGTAAGTTTTTATTTGCCTTAAGTTAGCGTAGACGCCTAGGTCTGATCGCATATCAAGTAGTCCCTTTTCAGGTCTTGTTTTTGCTTTGGGATCATTCCATTTCGGACCGCCGACTGCGCCCAAAAGGACTGCATCAGATTTTTTACAAAGTTCTCTTGTTTCTAGTGGATATGGATCGCCTGTTTCATCAATTGCAATTCCGCCAAATAGTGCATCATGCAATGTGAATTCATGTCCATATTTCTTTTCGATTGCATTGAGAATATTTAATGCATGCTCTGTGATCTCAGGTCCGATACCATCTCCGGCCAATACGGTAATTTCTGCTTTCATTTACTGTCCTTTATTCTCAAATGCATTGATTTTTTCTTCGTGATTCATGATGAATCCCAGTTGATCAATACCATTCATTAAGCAATATCTCGAAAAAGGCTCGAGATCGAATGCTTCTTTCATCCCGTTAGAGGCATGAATTATCATTTTTTCAAGACTGACAGTGACTTCAATCCCTTCATTCTCAGTCAGCATCGCATGAAACTCTTCTGACACTGTAAGAGGCAATAGGCCATTCTTTAGTGCATTGTTTCTAAAAATATCTGCAAATGAGGTCGATAAAATTGCCTTAAATCCATAATCAACCAATGCCCAAGGAGCATGCTCACGTGACGATCCACAGCCAAAATTACTGCCAGAAATTAAAATAGAGCACCCATCTGATTTATCCTGGTTCAATGGAAATTGTTCAACTTTATTTCCGTCTTCATCAAATCGCCAATCTGCAAATAAGCCATCGCCAAGTCCGTCTTTCGTTGTAACTGTTAGAAATCTAGCAGGGATAATTTGATCTGTATCAATGTCATTCACTGACAAAACAACAGTTTTAGAACTAAATTCAATAATCTTTTCCATATCGTTAACTATATTTCCTTGGGTCATCTAAAGATCCTGCAATCGCTGATGCAGCAGCAGTTTTTGGACTTGCTAGTATTGTTCTAGCCCCTTTACCTTGTCGACCCTCAAAATTTCGGTTACTTGTACTCACTGCCAATTGCCCATTTCCAACTGTATCACCATTCATTCCAAGGCACATCGAGCATCCAGATTCACGCCATTCTGCTCCTGCTGATTCGAATATTTTATCCAGCCCCAAACTTTCTGCTTCTTTCTTTACTGCCTGAGAACCTGGTACAACCAATGCTCTGACTCCATTTGAAACTTTTCTGCCCTTGAGAATTTCGGCTGCATCTTGAAGGTCAGATATTCTTGAGTTTGTGCAACTTCCTATAAAAACTACATCAATCTCTTTTCCTATAATGGGTTTGTCAGCTTCAATCTGCATATAATTCAGTGACTGTTTATGACCAAGATCTCCATTTGATACTGGTACGACATCATTAATTTGCATTGCCATTCCTGGGTTTGTGCCGTAGGTGATCATCGGTGACAATCGATCAACATCAATGCTTACTTCTTTATCAAATTCAGCATTCTCATCAGTAACCAATCTAGACCATCTTTGTATTGCTTCATCCCAATCTAATCCTTTTGGAGACATTGGTTTATCTATCAAGTAGTTAAAAGTTTTATCATCAGGTGCAAACATCCCGGCTCTTGCGCCAGCCTCAATACTCATATTACAAATGGTCATCCTCTCCTCTAAAGAAAGAAGGCTCGCTGTTTGGCCTCTATACTCTATAACATGACCAACACCACCATCGACTCCAACTTCTTGAATAATTTTTAGAATGATATCTTTTGCAGACACTCCAGATTTGAGTGACCCTGACATATTCACAGCAAATGTCTTGGGTTTTCTCTGGAGAAGACACTGAGATGCCAAAACATGCCCAACCTCTGTGGTGCCTATACCGAATGCTAGCGCTCCAAATGCGCCATGTGTACTGGTATGACTGTCCCCACATACAATTGTTTTTCCCGGTTGTGTGGCGCCAAGCTCAGGACCAATCACATGAACAATGCCTCTCTTATCCGAACCAAATCCATGTAGCTCAATACCAAAATCTTCACAATTCTTGATCATGTCTCTTATTTGATCAGCAGGTCCTTTTTCGGCAACGATATCGAGGTCAGCTATGTTATTGACAGGAAGGGTTGGAGTGGAATGATCCATAGTTGCTAAAACTTTTTTTGGATCTCTGACTAACAATCCTTTGTCTCTCAAAGACTGAAATGCCTGTGGTGTTGTGACTTCATGAATAAGATGAAGATCAATATAAAGTATCGCAGGTGTCTCTTTGGTCTCTTCAATAACCAAATGATCCTGCCAGATCTTTTCAAATAGAGTTTTTGGAGATTTACTCAACGGAAGTCAACCAATCCCATTTATCATCCGATTCACCATTGAATAAACCAAAAAATACATTCTGAATACTTTCTGTAATTGGACCTCTTTTGCCTTCGCCAATCTCGATTCTATCAACACTTCTGATTGGGGTAATTTCTACAGCAGTTCCAGTGAAAAATAACTCATCGGCGAGATAAAGCTCTTCCCTTGTGATCCTTCTTTCAATGCAATCGATATTCAAATCATTTGCAATCTTCATAACGGAATCTCTTGTGATTCCATCTAGAATTGATGAACTAAGAGGAGGGGTTATGAGAGACCCATTTTTCACCATAAAGACGTTCTCACCTGCGCCTTCACTGACAAATCCGTCTGAATCAAGACAGATGCCTTCATCGTATCCATTTTCTTTTGCTTCTATTGCAACCAATGTCCCTGATAAGTAATTCCCAGATGCCTTTGCCATAACTGGTATTGTATTGGGTGAATTCCTATTCCAAGAGGAAATACAAACATCTACACCATTCTCTAAAGCATCTGCGCCTAGGTAGGCACCCCATTCCCAAGCAGCCACAACCACTTCTATGTCATCATCCATCGATGCATGGAGACCAAGGTCATTATACCCCCTGAATGCAATGGGCCTTATATAAGCACCTCTATACAAATCATTCACAGAAACAATTTTCCTGCAAGCTTCAATGATCTCATTTTCGCTATAAGCAATATTCATTCGATAGATCTTTGCTGAATTAAAGAGTCTTTTTATGTGTTCATTTAATCTGAAGATTTTTGAGCCATCGTTTGTAGAATAAGCTCTTATACCTTCAAAAACAGCGGAGCCATAATGCAATGCATAGCTCAGAACATGAACTTGAGCAGACTCCCAAGGCACTAATTCATTATTAAACCAAATATTTTTTGTTGGTTTGAGTGGCATAATCTCTCCTAATGTTTTGCTTGATTTCTTTCTATTCGGTTAATGACCTCAAGATAAGCCAAAGCGCCAGACTCAATGATATCAGTACTGATGCCATGCCCTCTATAATTCTGTCCATCATAGCTGACTGTGACAGTGACTTCACCTTGAGCATCATCGCCAACACTGACGCTATGAATTTCAAAGTTAGTCAATTCAAGTTGATATCCCGTAATATCACTGATGATATTAAAAACAGCCTCAATCGGCCCACTGGCTGGATTCTCCTTATTATCTCTTTCAATGATATTTTCACCTGAATCTACTAATTTTAATGATGCAGTAGAACCCCATGAGGAGCCAGAATTTGTTTCAAGATCTTCCAGCGACCATCGACTCATATTTGCAATATCTGCATTTAAAACAATTGCTTCTATGTCTGTATCAAA
>DMGO01000101.1:0-4745 GCA_003449795.1 Gammaproteobacteria bacterium
TTGTCAATGGAATTTTACACTCCTTGAGTTATTTGTAAACTGAAGCCTGTTCAATTTTGTATAATTTTTTTATGGATCCATTCGAAAACCAAGAACACATATACAGTATTTCTGAATTAAATGATGAGGTGGCCTCAACTTTGACAGAGGCTTTTGGTGTCATTTTGGTTGAAGGAGAAATATCAAACCTAATGCGGTCTGCAGCAGGTCATGTTTATTTCTCACTCAAAGATGAGTCAGCCAGTGTTCGTTGCGCCATGTTTAGGATGCAAAATCAGTCTCTTGATTTTGATTTAAGAGACGGCATGCAGATACTTGCAAGGGCAAAAGTGGGTCTCTATAAACAGAGAGGCGAATTTCAACTGATTGTAGAGTATGCAGAGGAAAGTGGTGAGGGTTTACTAAGACAAAGGTTTGAGCTTCTAAAACAAACACTACAGAAAGAGGGCTTATTTGATGAGCTTCATAAAAAACCTCTGCCAAAAATGCCTAAAACAATAGGACTGGTCACCTCACCGAAAGGTGCTGCAGTGCAAGACATAATAAAAACAATTAAGAGACGTTATCCAATTGTGAGAGTCATTGTCTACCCTACTCTCGTTCAAGGCAATGAGGCTACAAAGAAAATTGCTTCTGCAATCGATATTGCTAACGAGAGAGATGAATGCGATGTCATCATCATAGCCAGGGGTGGTGGCTCTCTTGAAGACCTTTGGTGCTTTAATAAAGAATTGGTTGCGCGTTCAATCTTTCATTCTAAGATTCCTATTATCTCAGGCATTGGTCATGAAACAGACTTCACCATAACGGATCTGGTTGCTGACCTAAGGGCCGCTACTCCTACAGCAGCAGCTGAAATTGCACTTCCTACGACAAGCGAGATCGTCGATCGCTTAAACCGCTATATATTTGATATCACTCAACTCACTGACTATAAAGTTAATCACTTTAGACATCAGCTAAAATCTGCATCTCTTCGAATGCAGGCAAGTCACCCACAGTCGAAACTACAATTCAATATGCAAAAGCTTGATCTCATCAATGAAAAAATGCAAAAACTGCCAATGATTCAAGTAAGAGATCTAAAAAATATCTTTAAAATCTCTTTTTCAAAACTTCTCGCATCCAATCCCAAAATCAATATTGAAGCTGAAAGACAAAATCTTGAAATGAAAAATATGGCACTATCAAATGCCATCATTGGTCATATTGAAAGCAAAAGAAATCGTTTCTCAGTTATGACAGCTCAATTGGAAGGGGCATCACCACTTCAGTCATTGAGTAGGGGTTATGCACTTGTGACAAATGAAGATGGTCGAAACATAAAATCGGTTAAAAAGATAAAAACAGGAGCGTCTGTTAAGACAAAATTATCAGATGGGTCTTTTGTATCGAGGGTTGAAAAGATCGACTCAGATTGATGCTATTTCTTCTTCTTTCTTATGCGGATGATTCGCCTTCTTTTTTTCCACTGACGAGTGGTTAGTTTATTTCGCTTTCCTGCGAAGGGATTATCGCCGTCTTTAAAAATCAATTTAATCGGCGTCCCTTTAAATTGAAACGCCTTTCGAATCTGTGACTCTAAGAATCTCTTATAGTTGTCTCTTAACTTACTGGTTTGCGTTCCATAAATAATAAATGTAGGAGGCTGATGATTAACCTGTGTTGCGTACTTCAGCTTAATTCTTCTGCCTTGAACATAAGGCGGTGGTTTGGTTTCCGTGAGTTTTTCGATCAAAGCGGAAATCTTTGATGTTGGAACATCTTGGATCGAACTTTTTGCAGACTCAATTGCTGTATCAATAGTTTTCTCAAGCTGAATGGACTTTAATGCTGAAATCTCAACCGTCTCGATAAAACTCGCAAATTTTAGCCTGCGCTTGATTTGTCTATCTAAATATTCTTTTTGTTCATCATCCAAAAGATCATACTTGTTCATAGCAATGCAAAACGCTCTTCCAGAATTAATAACCAGTCCAATCAATGAAAGATCTTGATCTGTTATACCCTCTAAAGCATCAATGATGACAATGACTGAATCGGATAGATCTATGGCCTGGAGTGCTTTAACAACACTGAATTTTTCAATGGTTTCATTAACTTTTTTCTTTCTCCTAATACCTGCTGTATCAATCAGAACAAGCGGTATATCTCGATAATTAAAATCAATGAATATGCTGTCCCTTGTTGTCCCAGGTCTATTCTGAGTGAGCACTCGTTCTTCTTTAATGAAAGAATTAATAAAAGTTGATTTACCAACATTTGGCCTTCCAATCAATGCGATCGACATCTCGTTTTCATCTAATTCACGAGCAGTTGAATCAATATCGGGTTGATCGATTTTTTGTTCAATCAAGCCAATCAAATCCGCACAGTTATCACCCCTTTTTGCCGAGATAGAAACCATTTCTTTGAAACCCAAGCTATGAAAATCAGCCTCTAAGCCTTCACTTGACATGCCTTCAACTTTGTTCACAACTAAAATTGTTTCTTTGTCTTTTTTTCTCAGATCAAGTGCGACCTCGCGATCGCTGTTAGAAAGTCCCTCACGGCCATCAACCACAAAACAGACTAAATCTGCTTCCTCAATCGCGGTCTCAGTTTGCTCTTGAATGGTCTGAGACAAATCACCATGATCAAAGTCTAGCCCACCAGTATCGATGACTATGAGATCATTTTTTTCAGATTGAATATGACCATATATTCGATCTCGAGTCAGTCCCTCAATATCAGCAACAAGTGCAGCAGAGGTTCCTGTCAGCTGATTGAATAGAGTGGATTTCCCGACATTCGGTCTTCCGACTATGGCAACAATTGGTAACATGATATGGCCCTCATCTTATCGTGAAGATTGATCAGGGGCTTTTACGGAAAAAAGATTGCCGCCATCCGTTTGTACATATATTGAGTCACCTATTGCCAGTGGTGACGATGTGATTTTATCAGATCCAATACTGGTTCTTTGAAGAATTTCACCATCTTCTTTGCTCAACCAATGAAGGTAACCTTCAAGATCACCGATGACAATGGCATCACCAATAATTGTAGGTGCACTTGGATAACGATGTAGCAGTGTTTCTTTTTGCCATACTTCTCGACCAGTAAACCTTGAAAATGCTCTGACCGTCCCATCCGCTTCAGATGCATATACAACATCATCATCGACATCCATTCCAGAGTATAGCGAAGCCTCGGTTAGCCAAATGATATTGCCACTTTCAATTGCCAATGCTGCCAACGCACCTTGATAACTTCCGGCATAGACTTCATTCCCAAAAATAACGAGTGGCGCATCGATGTCGCTCACTTTTTCAATTTCTGTTCTACCTCCGGGTGGAGTCAACATGGTTTCCCAGAGAAGGCTGCCATCAGTTAAGTCATAAGCCGTAATCTTTCCATCATCAAAGCCACATATAACTGCATTTGATATCACAACCGGTGCTGATGTTCCTCTCAAACTGAGCCTTGGCACATCATGAGAAGAAGTCCATTGAACACTGCCATCATTTAGTGAATAAGAAGCAAGATTTCCATCCACTGAACGGACAAATATTGAATCATCTTTGATGGCAACGGGTGCCAGTATTTCACTCGATACCTCACTAGTCCAAATCACTTCCCCTGTCATTGAATCAATACTGATAAGTTCACCATCATTGGTTCCAAGGACCAAGATTCCATTGCGATAAGTTGGACCAGCTGTGAATGCCATTTCAAAACTCTCTCTCCATAGTTTTTTACCGGTTTTCATATCGATGGCTATTAAATTTCCATCAAAGCTGGCAGCATAAATTGTTTCACCGTCTGTATCAGGCCTCAACATCAGGTCCAAGCCTTCATGGCCCTTACCAATCGATGTTTTCCATCCTCTGTCTACATCCAATATAGGAGTAAAATCAACCAACTCTGCTGGCTGATCAAATGCCTCTTCTTCATCTCCTCCAAAAAATGAGCATCCTTGAATAAATAGAAAGAGACCAAGCGCTGTAACAAGCCTCATAGAAAAAAAGGATGTCTGAATTCTATCTTTCATATTCATTATGATTGGTTGTCTTGATCCTCATTAACTTGATTAATCTGCTCGGACTTCATTTTTGTAAAATCATATGCAAATGATCCAGGAGTAAGTGTTTCGAGTGCGATTTCATATGCAATCTTGGCATTTGCTTGATCACCAATTCCCATATATGCATCGCCTTTAATGATTTCAAATTGTGCCCTAAATGCTTCTGGTACCTCATCTCCAAACATATCAAGCGCAGCTTGAAACTCACCTTTTTCTATATATATTCTTGCAATTCTTTGCCTTGCAACCATAGAAAAATTCTCATCATCTGACTGTTCTAATACAAATTCGAGCTGTATGATCGCATTGTCATAATCAAGGTCATCCATATAAAGCTTTGCCATCGATAAATGACTTTGTATCTGATAGGCCGATCCTGAAAAATCATTGTCCATCTGCTGAAGAATGGTTTGAGCTTGAGACAACCTTTGCTGCCTGACAGCAAACTCCATCTCGCCGTAGAGTCTTGAAGCATTCTCAGCCTGTTTTAAATTGCCTTCTTGATAGTACTCCAGTCCAAATACACCAGAAATTGCGATACCGAATGATGCAATAATGAACAAGCCATTATCTTTGAGCCATTTCTTAACGATCTCTGCTTGTTGTTGATCTGTTAAATTATCATTCATAACTTTATTCTCTATATATTAGGCGCCGATTTTATCAGCGATGCTTTCTA
>DMGO01000019.1:0-2844 GCA_003449795.1 Gammaproteobacteria bacterium
AAAGATTTAGTTGGGATTATAATCTTTTTAATCATTTACTTTGCCGCCGTATTTTTTGCCCCAGAAATGGGAGGATATTTTCTCGAAGTAGACAACTTTGAACCTGCAGACCCACTTAAAACACCAGAACATATAGTGCCTTCTTGGTATTTCACGCCATACTATGCAATCTTGAGGGCAGTTCCAAATGCAGCATTGGGCGCATTGTTCCTTGTATTAGCAGTCCTTTTGTTTGTCTTTTTGCCATGGCTAGATAAGTGTGAGGTTAGATCGATTCGATACAGAGGTTGGCAATATAAATTTGCACTCACTTTGTTTGTAATATCATTTATTGCCCTTGGTTATCTAGGACTTCAGCCTTCCACAGGTATTTACGTATTCTTGGCAAGATTCTTTACCGTAACTTATTTTGCATTCTTCTTGCTCATGCCTTTTTATACAAAGCTTGAGAAAACAAAAACCGTTCCTGAAAGAGTGGTATATAAGAAAAAAGAATCATGAAAAGTTTGTTTGCAATTTATACAGTATTTGCATTTGTCTCAGGGATAACATTTGCTGCAGGCTCAATGGATATTGATGAATATATAGAAGGCATAAATGTAAAAACTTCTGATGTAAAGTCATTGCAAAGAGGTGCAAGGAATTTTTTCAATTACTGCTCCGGATGCCATACACTTCAGTACATGCGATACAATCAAATTGCCGAAGATCTTGGAATCAGTGAAGATCAACTCATGCAGAGCCTTATTTTTACTGAGAGCTCGCCACAAGATTTGGTTATGAATAATATGTTAAAAGAAGATGGCGATCGTTGGTTTGGAAAAGCTCCACCAGATCTAACCTTGGTTACAAGACGAAAAAGTCCAGAGTATGTTTATGGCTTATTGAATTCATTTTATGCAGACAATAATTCACCCACTGGTGTAAACAATCATGTACAGGAGGCTTCAAGCATGCCACATGTTTTATGGGATCTCCAAGAGAGGCTTACAGAGGAAGAGTACAGTCAGTTTTTAAATGACACAGTTGGATTTTTGGTCTATGCAGGCGAACCAATTATTGAAAAACGAAAATCAATGGGAGCTTGGGTAATTGGTTTTTTACTAATTCTCTTAATATTTAGTTATGCTCTCTATAAAGATATTTGGAGGGAAGTTAAGTGACGAATGTATCTAATAGAAGATCAATGATGGGTTTATTCTCAGGCAATACTTGCATCAGATCCCACCAAGTAAGATTTGTTCTAAGAGAGAAAGGAATCACAACGGATATTAAAAATGTTGATGGCAAAAAGGTTCCTGAAGATCTGATTGCTCTCAATCCATATGCTTCAATACCAACTCTCACTGATAGGGAGCTAGTGATATATGATTCTGGCGTGATCATTGAATATCTTGATGAAAGATATCCTCATCCACCTCTAATGCCTGTTAGTCCTGTTGACAGAGCGAAAATAAGGTTGGCCCTCGTTTCCTTAGAAGCTGATATTGTTTCAACCGCAATTGAGCTTGATGCTGCACTTGGAAGCAGAAATGAAAACAGCTTAAGAAAAAAACTGAAATCAATGCTGAACTCGTCTTTGGATTTATTTTCTGTGAATAAGTACTTTTTGAATGATGAATTGACAGTCATAGACTGTGTATTGGCCCCAATACTCTGGAGATTAGAATACTTTGGTATCTCGCTTGGAAGAGAACATAAAGCCATAACTGATTATATGGAGCGAGTGTTCTCTCGCGAAACATTTCAAAACAGTCTTAGCGAGGATGAAGAAGAGATGCACCTGTAGTGCTTGATTAATGAAGATCAGATGACAGGCACCCTTTATCTTGTTTCAACACCAATAGGCAACATCAATGACATTTCAATTCGAGCAATCGATATATTGAGTAGTGTTGATATCATTCTCACTGAAGACACAAGGGTCACATCTAAACTTTTGAAGCATCACACAGTGCTGCCAAAGTCATCTTTGCAATCATTCAATCAGATCAATGAGGATAGGAAAGTTCCTAATATTATTTTGTCATTAAAAGAAGGAAAAGACATAGCGCTTGTATCGGATGCAGGTACACCATTGATTAGTGACCCAGGTTATAAATTCATCAAGCATGCAAGAGAGAGTAACATTAAAGTGGAACCTGTCCCTGGTTGCTGTGCACTTATCGCTGCAATCACATCGTCAGGCTTGCCATCCGATCGATTTTCCTTTCATGGGTTTTTACCGAGAAGTGCTACCAAAAGGATCAATGAACTTAAGAAAATAAGTGACAAAGAAGAAACATTAATTTTTTATGAATCCGTTCACAGAATCCAATCTGCGATAGAGGATATGATCAGTGTTTTTGGAGGCAATAGGCCTGCGGTGCTTTGCAAAGAGATCACCAAGATTCATGAATCATTTATAGGCGAGACATTGTCTGATATCTCTATCTTTTTTAAAAAAAATGAAGATAAGATAAAGGGGGAGTTTACAGTTGTTGTTCAGGGCTCTTCTGCAATCGAAGACATTGGTGAAGAGCTTGATAGAGTTTTAAGGATACTCATGGGTGAGCTGTCTTTGAAAAAAGCTGTTGAGATTGCCTCAAAGATAACCAAACATAGCAAGTCTAAAATTTATGATCGAGCACTAAAGATTAAAAATCAATAGCCTTGAATTTTTAGACACATTGATTAATAATCCAGCTTGGAGTTGGCCAGACAATCGCTGAATTTCAGAGGAAAGTCCGGGCTCCTTCGGGAACGATGCCAGGTAACACCTGGAAGGCGTGAGCCTATGGAAAGTGCATCAGAAAATATACCGCTCTGATTATATAGAGTAAGGGTGAAAAGGTGTGGTAAGAG
>DMGO01000019.1:3153-5412 GCA_003449795.1 Gammaproteobacteria bacterium
AAAGGTGTGGTAAGAGCACACCGCCTTATTGGCAACAATAAGGGCATTGCAAACCCCATCGGGAGCAAGACCAAATAGAAGAGTAATGATAACCCGTAATCACTCTTGGGTAGGTCGCTTGAGGTGTTTGGTGACAAACACCCCAGATGAATGATTGTACAAAGACAGAACCCGGCTTATAGGCCAACTCCAAATTCTTAATTATCCCTTTTATCTATTGACATCATTTTTATATAAACTATAGTTGTCTACTAGTGGTAAAAAGTGGGATAAAACGCTTGATCTTACTGATAAACATGATGTTTAGAGGATTAAATAAAATTAGTTTAGATACTAAGGGACGGATATCCATTCCTACAAAGTATCGTCCAGAACTCGCAAAGTATGGCTCCAATAAGCTCATATGCACCATTGATATAGATCAATGCTTGCTTCTGTATCCAAAAAAGATCTGGCTTAAGATTGAAAAAACAATTATGGATCTACCCTCGCTTGATCGTTCGAGTAGGATGCTTCAACGCCTAATGGTTGGTCATGCAAGCGAGATAGTACTCGACAGTCATAATAGAATATTGGTTCCAAGTGAATTAAGAGAATTTTCTGGAATCAAAAAATCAGCCATGTTTATTGGTCAAGGACAACGTTTTGAAATATGGAATTATCAATCATGGAATCAGTCAAGAGATGCATGGTTGAAGAAAAGTGATTTTACATTAACAGAACAAGTTAGAGATATTTCAATTTAGGCAGAATATATATGGGTGAATTTGCTTTTGAATTAATGGATACAGATAGCCAAAGGGCCAACATAAAAGTCATTGGTGTTGGCGGAGGAGGAGGTAATGCTGTCAATCATATGATCAGAGAAGGCATCCAAGGTGTTAATTTTGTTTGTGCAAATACTGATACACAGGACCTCTCATCATCGCCGGCCGAAGAAAAAATTCAGCTTGGTGTTGAAACTTCAAAAGGACTGGGTGCTGGCATGAATCCAGAGATTGGAAAAGCTTCTGCTGAAGAAGCGGCTGAAGCTATAAAAGCACTTCTTTCTGACACCGATATGTTATTCATAACAGCTGGATTCGGTGGAGGCACGGGTACTGGAGCCAGTCCAGTTATTGCAAAAATTGCGAAAGAGATGGATATCTTAACAGTTGGCGTGGTTACAAAACCATTTCAATGGGAAGGCGATGAAAGGTCTTCTCTAGCTGAGCAGGGGCTGAGGGATCTTGAACAACATGTTGACTCTTTGATTGTGATTCCCAACGATCGATTACAGTCATTGGGCAAAAAAATTACCGTGTTTAATGCGTTTGATGCAGCCAATGATGTTTTATTAAATTCAGTTCAAGGGATAGTGGAGTTAATTACTGTTCCGGGTGTAATCAATCTTGATTTTGCTGATGTGAAAGCAGTGATGGGCAAGAAAGGGCGAAGCATTATGGGTTCAGCTGTTGCATCTGGACCCGATAGAGCAAGACTTGCTGTAGAAAAAGCAGTCAAGAGCCCTTTATTGGAAGACATCAATTTAGAGGGCGCATCCGGAATACTTCTCAATGTCACTGTGGGAACAGATCTTGAGATTTCGGAGTTTAATCAAATCGGAGACATTGTTCAGGCTTATGCAGCTGAAAAATCAAAAGTCATCGTTGGTACTGCACTATCTAGTGATCTTGAGGATGACAGCATAAGAGTGACACTGGTTGCTACAGGTTTAAGCGCATCAAAAACAGATGATGCCAAAGAGAAAGATCGTGAAAGGTCCTTTGATGATTTAGATCGTCCCATTACAGCAAGGAATGGATTAAAACAACAAACAACTCAAGACATGTTCGAAAGCTTTGAGAAAGCAAAGCCAACTGGAGATCTCGAAGAAGAGTTACTGGATATACCTCGCTTTTTAAGAAGACAAGATCCTGATCTAGATTTCTGATACTGGCACAAAGTATGATCGATGAATCATTTCATATCCCGGTATTAACTGAGGAAGTTATTGAGTTCCTTCTGATTAAGAAAAACGGCACATTTTTGGATGTGACAGCAGGTTTTGGCGGCCATTCTGCTGCTATTTTAGAAGAATTAAATGTTAGTTCACTTATTGCAACGGATCAGGATCCTGAAGCTATTAGATTTCTAAAATCAAAATTCAAAACTGAGGAGAGAATCAGTATTCACCAAGCTCGTTTTAGCGAATTACATAAATTATTTAGTGCAAATAATTTTGATGGAATACTGGCTGATATTGGAGTTTCTTCATAT
>DMGO01000001.1:0-2800 GCA_003449795.1 Gammaproteobacteria bacterium
GTTTGGCGGTCAATACATAGAGGACAGAATAAAGGCTCCCAAAGCAGCCGGACCTGCGATCATCCCATTCATAACTGCAGGCTATCCTAATGCTGAGGACTTTAAGCAGAGTCTCCATGATCTCGCAAAGAAAGCGGATGTGATTGAAATTGGGGTTCCATTTTCTGACCCCATGGCAGATGGGGTGACTATTCAGAGATCAAGCCATGTGGCCATAGAAAATGGGGTGACGTTGACATGGATCTTCAGTCAGCTTAAAGAAATTAAGCTAGACACCCCAATTGTTCTGATGAGCTATTTAAATCCACTTTATGTATTTGGCTTGAAAGAGCTTGTCAAGGCTTCCATTGCATCTGGAGTTGACGGCTATATTGTTCCAGACTTGCCGATCGAAGAAAGTAAGGAACTTAATGATCAACTGACAAATGCTGGTCTAGCTTTGATTCAATTGGTCACACCAGCGACACCATCAGATAGAATCGAATTGATTACCAATCAAAGCTCAGGATTTATTTATGCGGTGACTGTTAAGGGTGTTACAGGAGGAGAGGATGCTTTGTCTGCTGATGTGACGGATTACCTGAAGCAGGTACATGAGATTTCAAAAATACCCGTTTGTGCTGGATTTGGTATCAGAGATAAGTCTGATGTTGAAATGATTGCTGATTATGTCGATGGCATCATTGTTGGCTCTGCAATTGTTGAAACAATTGAGCAGGGCAATAGTCCAACAGAATTTTTAGATTGGCTTAAAAATTAAATATCGAAATAGG
This sequence comes from Gammaproteobacteria bacterium, assembly GCA_003449795.1. GTDB lineage: Bacteria > Pseudomonadota > Gammaproteobacteria > Steroidobacterales > UBA11654 > CACPJA01. Next base: position 774 of record DMGO01000001.1, read on the forward strand.
AAATATAATTCACAAATTTATTTTCTACCTCGCCAGAAGCCCTAAAGAATTTTTCATAGGAATATGAATGCTTCGATTTTAATTTTTTAGTACCGATCCTTTTTGTCATTTTTCTTTCAAATGTCTCATCATGTTCGATTGAAAATTTTTCAAAGATTTGATTGGTAATCTTAATGGGATCATCGATTAAATGATTAAATTGTAAGTCGATCATTTGATCTTTTGGAATCAATTCACGGCCATTTAAAAGTTTCTCAGTCGCGTCTTGCCAATATAAAAGCATCTGATTGCCCACGAGAATCGGATCCACATGATTTGAGTACCCGAGCCTTAGATTAAAGGCAAGATTGCTGATTGATGGCATGCTGAATCTAGGGTTTCGATGTAAAAAGATAAAACGTGCTTTCGGATAAGTATTTAAAATTTCTTCTATGTGCGCTATGTGGCATGGATCTTTTAACAGCCATATGTTTTCATCCGCTTCTGAGGACAGTGCATTCAGAAACATCTGATGAACCCTGAAAGAAGATTCATAAGATGAATCTGAGATGAGCTTTATGTAGTTAGGCAAATTTGCTGAATAGGCAAAACTGATGCTTTTTAGATCATATGCTGTAATCAGTTGACACTCCTCTGGCTGAGCATAATGCATCGGATGAATATCATACAGCTGTGGCACCAAGCGATTGATGCTAAACAGCTCAACTTGTGTTCTTATTTTTTTGATTAAGGCCTCGATTTTAGTTTTTGCAATCGACTGTGCTTGAAATATTTCCCAAGTAAACGGGCTCCTTAAACTTGGATGAGCATGCAATAAGTCGAATAAGAAACTTGTTCCTGATCTGGGCAATCCTGTGATGAATATAGGATCATCCTGTTTAAAAGATGACATATTTTCATTCATGATTTCCATAGATAGCCTGATATCAAGCCTTTTTTTCAGGCCTTTGTAGACAAGGAAGCTCCCGAAATCATTGAGTTTTGCATGATTATGATAATCATTGATGAGGATATCCAGAACATTTTGAATGCCTGGATCTATGCTGAGAAGATCAGCATCAATTGCTAATTTTTCTAAATTTTGCAAAGCAACTTGGATATTACTGTTTTGGTTTAGATATTAGCAGAACGATCAGCCCTATGGCGATAATTGAAAATGCGGCCACTTGATTGAATCCAAGCAATACTGCTCCTACGATGAAGAAACCGACCCCGATAATTCCCATATAGAGCTGTCTTACAAAATATGAGATATCAACTTGTGGAGAATTTTGTTTATTTTCTTCCTCATCTAGGATTTTCCTCATAAGCGGAGGTATTGATTCAATGGTTTTTTTGATTTCTGGGAGATCCTTATGAATCTTTTTAAATGTATTGGTGATGCTGAGCTGCTCCTTTCTCCATTCTTCCATCACGGGTTTTGCACTCGAAACAAGATCCAATTTTGGATAAAGTTGTCTGCCTAGACCTTCGATATTCAGCAGTGTTTTTTCCAACTGGATCAATTGTGGTTGGTTGACCATATTAAAGTCTCTTGCTGTCTCAAATAGCCTAAAAAGCAGCTGACCAAATGATATTTCTTCAAGGGGCTTATCTGCGATGGGGTCACACACGGTTCTAATTGCAGACTCAAATTCATTGGCTTTGGTTTCATCTGGCACCCATCCAGCAGAAATAAAGTTATTTGCTATTTGACCATAATCTTTTTCAAAGAATGCATTGAAACTTTTTGCCAGATATTCTCTGTCTTTTTCTTCAAGACTGCCTACAATTCCAAAGTCCACGGCAGCATATTTCGGATTGCTTGGATCAGCGACATCAACAAAAACATTTCCTGGATGCATATCCGCATGAAAAAGATTGTGATGAAAAACTTGAGTGAAGAATATCCTTACTCCATTTTTTGCTAATTGCTCAAAGTCGACACCCAATTCTTTAAGTTTTTCTGTATTGTCTATGGGGATACCATGAATTCTTTCTTGAACAAGAATATTCTTTCTACAAAAATCCCAATGTATTTCAGGAAC
>DMGO01000041.1:0-5852 GCA_003449795.1 Gammaproteobacteria bacterium
CATTGGCATCCTTCATAATGAGAGTTTCATGCCGGAGAAACGAATCGAAGAGGTTTCAAGCAATCAATTTCTAGAGAGCATTAGAATAAATACTCTGATACCAACATTGATTGCAAAAAGCTTCTATAAAAAACTAAAAAAGAATGATAAATCGACTCTTGCATTTTTTTCTGCAAGGGTTGGAAGTATTACTGACAATAGGTCAGGAGGATGGTATTCATATAGAGCCTCAAAGGCTGCTCTAAATATGGTGATAAAGAATCTTTCGATTGAGCTCAGAAGGTACAACGAGGAATTAGTTGTTATCGGCCTACATCCCGGTACAGTGGATAGTCACCTATCTCAACCTTTTCAAAAGAATCTAGAAGATTCAAAAATATTTTCTGCAGATTTTTCTGTATTAAAACTGTCATCGGTTATTGACTCCTTAGATATTAAAGATTCTGGAAAATGTATAGCTTGGGATGGGGAGGATATCCTTCCTTAATTTAGAAGAGTCCTAAAATTTCACCCACTAAAAATACACTAAAAATTAGTAATAAAAATTCTGTTAGTCGTAAATCCATAGTCATATTGCTGTTAATTACAGTTCTGATTTCGTACGCATGAAACGGTTGGATTTACGAATAGAAAAAAAAAGGAAAGCCCCGATAACTTATCGCTAACGGGGCTTTTTTATCTAGGTAATTCTAATTATTTAATGATTAGAAATTCCATCTGATTGAAGCATCAACTGTCCTTGGTGGGTTGTAATAAGGAACAAAAAGTTGAGATGTTGTGTAGGTATTATCCGTACAGTTATTACACTCAATCTTTAGAATCCATCCTTGATTACTGTCTAGAGCAATACCAGCATTGAGAACTTCTTCGCCACTATCATTATAGCCAAGCTGCCTAGTTGCTGTGACACTCTCACCCATCAAGCGATAACTTGCATAAGGTCTTAGTGTCATTCCGTTACCAACTTCCATCTCTCCAGTAATACCCAAAGTATATGTTTCATCAGGTGTACGTTTTGGCCAAGCCTTAACGCAATTTTCATCAAATGCAGCAAAACTTGTGTTAGGTACGGCGCAACCACCTGGAAGGTCAACATATTTTGCATCCTGCAATCCCATTGCAAAGAATACTTGAACATTTTCAGTTGGAAGATATGTGATCTCGGCCTCTACTCCAGTGTTATTGATTCCACCAGCATTGGTGGTCAAGAACTGTCCATCAGGAGTAGCAGATGTTGTCTGAAGATCCTTCAAGTCTGAGTGGAACAAAGTGATATTTGCTCTCAATCGACCATCCATATAATCACCTCTCATACCCATTTCATATGACCAAAGTGATTCTGGCTCAAAGCTCAAACATCCTGGCCCAGTTGTACAACGTGAGTTCCAGCCACCTGATTTAAAACCTTTGGTTGCAGAAGCATAAAACATGACTTCGTCACTGATGTTTTTCTTATATGCAATCCTTGGTGTCCATGCAGATGTAGCAAGTCTTGTTGGAACTCCAGCATCTATTAATGCCTGTGTATCAATGCTTCCATTGAAAGCAATTGATTTTTCATCATCAGTCCATCTAGCGCCCAAAGTTAGCGTTCCATCTCCAAGAGGAATATCTGCTTGAGCGTAGACTGATTTACTGTCAGTTCCATTTTCGAGGACTCTATTAGCAAGATTTACAACTGCATCACCTGGAGCTCCTGCGAAAGCACCAAAGTCTAAGTAGTCAGCAAAATCTGTCACGTTATCTTCATTCATGAAGAAAACACCCGTTGTTAAAGTTGATCCATAAAACTCTCCTGTCCATTTGACTTCAAGAGATTCCATATCATGCTCACCATCATTATCAATGGCAAAGAAATCATCACTCAAAGCATTAGGGAAGTTCAATAGGAATTTTTGATCCATGGAACGCTTACCAATAATGACATTGGTCACTCCATTGTCTCCTTCAATGGCTAAGTTGGAAGTAAAATTGACATTTTCCACATCATTACCATAACCATTGGATTTCAGGTCACCTCCACCAATAAGTACGGCATTAACAGTAGCTCTTGAAGTTGAAACCCTATCTCCACCAACCAAAGCACCTCTTACATTTGCATAAGATGTTTCAGCTGCATCAATTGTGATATCCCATGTGACATCTTCAGAAATCAGTGATCGCATTGCCAATCTGACTCCTTTATTGTCCATGTCATTGAATGTTTCATTAACCGCAGTATTTTTAAGATATCCATCATCTTTGACTGAATAAGCTGATAGCTTGGTTAAAAAAGTATCAGTCAGTGGAATATCCAAAGAGGCTTTAAAAGAACTTTTAGAGAATCTTCCCATTCCGACTTCAGCATAACCCCCAAACTCTTCAGCAGGTTTTTTCATTATCAACGCGATCGCACCACCTGTTGTATTCCTGCCGTAAAGAGTACCCTGAGGTCCTCTTAGTACCTCAATACGCTCTACATCAAAGAGTGCAAAATTATTTGCATTCTGTCTGGTGACATAAACATCATCAACATAAGTACCAACGGGTGGATCAAATGTAGCAATTGACTCATCATTACCTTGTCCTCTCATGTAGTACATATTTGCAGTACCAAGACCAGTATTATTGCCTCCAAATAAATTTGGAACTACATTAACCAGATCAATGGTATTGTCGATTTGAAGCACTTCCATTTGCTGCTCACCATAAGCACTGACAGCAATTGGTGTGTCCTGAACTGACGCCTCACGACGCTCAGCCGTTACGACTATTTCTTCTATTTCCAAAGCACTTGTTACATTAGTTGCAACCATTGGTGCCATTGCAATAGCTATAGCCATTATTTGATTTTTTCTAAACATTATTACTAACCCCTAGTTTTATATTTAAAAGCGATTATAAGTTACCATAATATGGTAATTTTTAGTTATTAAATTTGTGATAAATACTCTTTAACAGATTCCAAAGCTGCAGGTACTTTTTTTGAGTCAGATCCACCGGCTTGGGCAAAATTAACTTTGCCGCCTCCATTGCCATCCAAGGCAGAGGAAATGATTTCAGCAATTGATTTGGCTTCTACTTTTGATGTCAAATCATCAGTCACGCCAATTGTAAATGTCACCTTGCCTTTCTTATTAATAGAGGAAAGAATAATCACTCCTGATTTCAGCTTATTTTTGAACTGATCAATGGCTCCTCGCATAACGCTTGGCTCAATATCGTTCTCTAAATCTTTATATAAGTAATTGATTCCATTGATTTTTTCAGGGCTATCTATATCTGAGCTAGATTGTCCTGAAGCGATCCTAGACTTGAGTTGTTTTATTTCAGCCTGAAGTTTTTTATTTGAATCTAACAAGGATTCTACTTTGCTGGCGACGTCCTCTCTTCTGGTTTGAAGTAAATCCGTCAGTGATTCAACCAAATGCTCTGTCTCTTTTGCCCACTTCAAAGCTTTGTCTCCAGTTATTGCCTCAATTCTTCTTGTTCCTGAGGAGATACTCGATTCAGAAACAACTTTAAATATTCCAATTTCATTAGTGTTTTTAACATGTGTCCCTCCGCAAAGCTCTTTTGAGAAATCTCCAACATCCAGTACCCTTACATCTTCACCATATTTTTCACCAAAAAGAGCCATCGCTCCAGAGTCAATCGCCTCATCATGTTTCATGATACTGGTTTGAACATCAATATTCTCTTCAATTTTCTCATTCACAATTGTTTCTATTTCTCTTATTTCATTTGCTGTGAGTGATTGATGATGCGAAAAATCAAATCTGATCTTTTCATCATCCACTAAAGAACCTCTTTGTTGCACATGCTCACCTAAAACCATCATCAAGGCTCTATGCAACATATGCGTGCCAGTATGATTCAATGTAATTGATTTTCTTCTAACAGGATTTACAGTGGCCAGAATTTTGTCTCCAACCGAAATTTGACCATTAGATACAGTGCCAAAATGAGAGTATGCATTGCCTGAGAACTGAGTATCCATGACTTCAAAGACACCTTTATCTGAGTCAAAAGATCCTTGGTCGCCTACCTGTCCTCCGCTTTCAGCATAAAATGGCGTCTTATCCAAAATGATTTGCCCGAATTCTCCTTGATGAAGGATATCAGAGCCATCTTCTCCGAAAATCCCAATGATCTTGCTGTCAGTTTCTAAAACTTTGTATCCATGAAATTCACTTTTCAAATCATGATTAAGACTAAAAGACTCGTCTGACTTGAATTTACTTGCCCTTCTTGCTAATTCTCTCTGCCTTTCCATCGCCTTCTCAAAACCCTTAAGATCAACAGCTCGTGATACGCTTCTCGCAATATCGACAGTCATATCCAACGGAAAGCCATATGTGTCATATAACTTGAATGCGAATTTACCAGATATCATTTCATCATTTGATCGGTCAAATTCTTTCTGTAATAAACTCATTCCCTGTGAAAGCGTCGCAGCGAATCTCTCTTCTTCCATCAAGATGATTCGCTCTATGTAATCTTTCTTATTGAGAAGCTCTGGATATGTTTGCCCCATTTCTTCTGATAAAACATCTACAAGCTTGAAAAAAAACGGAGATTCAATTTCAAGGTCATATCCATGTCTCAATGCTCTCCTGATTATTCTTCTTAGAACATAACCCCTACCCTCATTATCAGGGGTAACTCCATCCATAATAAGAAAAGAAGAGGATCGAATATGATCAGCGATGACTCTATAGTGACTCTCCTCCCCTGTTTCTGATAGGTTTTTTATTGCACCGATTAGTTTTTGGAATAAATCAATATCATAGTTACTGCTCACACCTTGCATCACTGCTGCAATTCGCTCCAGTCCCATACCTGTATCAACTGATGGTTTTGGTAAGCCAACAAGTTCCCCATTTGCTTGTCTATCAAATTGCATGAAAACAAGATTCCAAATTTCTACGAAACGATCACCATCTTCATCATCTGATCCAGGAGGACCGCCATCTATGTGATCTCCATGATCATAAAATATCTCGCTACAAGGGCCGCATGGTCCAGTATCACCCATAGTCCAAAAGTTAGATTTTTCACCCAGTCGAATAAGTCTATCAGCTGATAATCCAACCTTTTCAAGCCAAATACTTGCAGCCTCATCATCATCTTCAAAAATGGTTACCCAAAGACGATCCTTTTCAAGTTTGAGTTCATTGGTAATGAAGTCCCATGCCAATTGAATTGCATCCTGTTTAAAGTAGTCTCCAAAACTAAAGTTTCCAAGCATTTCAAAGAAAGTGTGATGACGTAATGTATAACCAACATTTTCAATATCATTGTGCTTACCACCTGCTCTTAAGCATCTCTGAGCACTGACTGCTTTTGTGAAATCTTGATCTTCTTTTCCTAAAAAAATGTCCTTGAACTGAACCATTCCAGCGTTTGTAAACAAGAGCGTCGGATCATTTGCAGGAATCAGAGGCGAACTCTTGACACTTTGATGCCCTTTCGACTCAAAGAATTTGATAAATGCTTGTCTTATTTCATTCGTTTTCATTAGATCTTTCAGTGCTTTTCTCGCTCAATAGATTTTTTGCTTTTTCAATCTGACTGCGAGTAAATCCTCTGTTATTTAAAAACTTCATTAACTTCAATTGCTTATCATAATCAAGTTCTGACTCATTCCCCAACTTTTTGTTCATTGTCTCATAAGCCACCTCACACCATTGCCATTCAGATATGCTTTCTAAGACATTTGAAACAAGAAGTTCGTCAACGCCTCTTTGCAATAGCTCAGAGAGAATAATATTTGGGCCTTTGCCCTTATTAATTCGAGATCTCGTGAATGCTTCGGCAAATCTTTCATCGCTCTGCAAACCCTCATCAGATAATTTATCCAGCTCAGCATT
>DMGO01000040.1:0-3559 GCA_003449795.1 Gammaproteobacteria bacterium
TGAATTGAATAAAATCAATGAAGAATTGTCACTTGAGATGAACGTTGCATATATTGATGGTGATGACATCGTTGATGACCTTTCAACGCTTCAAGATCAAGGCGAGGAATTTATTCATCTTGATAAGCATGTTCCAATAAGCTCATCTGGATGTGAGATCATTACAGCCAATGTCTATTTGGGCGCATGGGGTATCGTAAAAGCTCTTGATCTCGGTGCCGATGTTGTTATTTGCCCAAGGGTGACAGACGCTTCACTTGTGATTGGCCCAGCAGCATGGAAGTTTGGTTGGAAAAGAGATGACTTTGATAAACTCTCAGGCGCGCTAGCTGCAGGGCATATTATTGAGTGTGGCGCTCAAACCACAGGAGGGAATTATGCCTTCTTTGAAGAGGTGGAGACATTCAAAGAGATCGGCTATCCGATTGCAGAAATCTATGAAGACGGATCATTCATGATCACAAAACATGAAAATACTGGAGGGTTGATATCCACTGGCACAGTCACTGCTCAGTTGCTATACGAAATATCTTCTCCAGATTATGCTAATCCAGATGTCATCGGACACTTTGATTCTCTCTTATTGGATGATCTCGGTAATGACAAAGTCATGGTGACAGCTTGTAAAGGCTCGCCTCCAAATAACACTCATAAGGTGTGTGTCAATCTTGCAGGCGGGTATAGAAACGGTATGGAATTGATTCTGACAGGATTGGATATAGAGGAAAAAGCAGAAATATTTGTAACAGCTTTATTTGATTTATTGGGTGGCAAGGATCAGTTTGATGAGGTCACCATCGATCTTCATAGAACAGATAAAAGTGATCCTGAGACGCATGAAGAAGCAATGGCAATGTTAAGAATTGATCTCAAGTCAAAAAACCCAAATTTGGTTGGAAGGCTTTTTACAGCAAAAATCATTGAACTGGCCTTGGCAAATTATCCAGGATTTTTCTCAAAGCAACCACCAGGTCCCGGCAGTCCATTCATTCGTTATTGGCCAACCTTGATTGATTCAAAGCATGTCAGTGAAAAGATTCATATCCATGGTCAAGAACATACGGTCTATCCAACAAGCTTGGAGATAACTGAAGATAAAATTGCATCAACTATCAATGAGATAAAAATTGAAAAGCAGACTTATACTGAGTTTGAGGAAATTCCATTTGGTAGAATAATCGGTGCAAGATCAGGAGACAAAGGCGGTTGTGCCAATCTGGGTATTTGGGCAAGATCTGATGATATATATTCTTTTGTCTATCATTATTTAACAGTGGATCAATTAAAAACTCTTCTTCCAGATTTAGCCAAGTACGAAATTGAAAGGTATGAGCTTCAAAATATCAGATCATTGAATTTTTATATCAGAGACATTCTAGAGGATGGTGCTTCTTCAAATACTAAAGTTGATGCATTGGCTAAGTCACTTGGAGAGTACTTAAGGGCAAAACATGTAAATGTCCCAAAGGATTTAATCAATGGAGTTCATAATGTCTAACAAAATAATGCCGCCTGATAAATATGTGTTTGAAACAACTCTGATTGAAGATTCAGGACATGTTCTAAGCATCACTCTCAATAGGCCAAAAAAGAAGAATGCAATCAATGATGTCATGTCAAATGAGCTCATCTATGCACTGAATTACGCGAAGCAGTCAGATCATATTCGGGTAATTAAGATTCAAGCCAATGGTGATGTATTTTGTGCGGGAGGTGACTTGAAAAACATGTGGTCTAAGCATGATGAAACCAGCTCAACGGTTCCAAAACTAGGTGATGTTGAAGACATCAGCCTCATGATAAGAAATCTAAATAAACCGGTTGTATGTAAAATTCAAGGAGATGTCTTAGCAGGAGCCTTGATGATAGTTTGCAATTCCACACATGCAATTGCTTCAAGCGATGTAACTTTTACAGCACCTGAGATTAAGAGAGGGATTTGGCCATTTATGGTCATGGCTGGATTATTCAGAGTGATGCCAAAAAGACAAGGTTTGGACTTTATCATGAGAGGCGAGAGCATCGATGCAAGCACTGCAGAGAAATACGGTCTGATCAACCATCATGTTCCAAGAGTGGATCTTGATGATACAGTCGATCTATTGGTTTCTTCGCTTGTAAAGCTCCCACCCAATACAATGAAGATGGGACTGGCTGCATACAATAAGCAAGACCGAATGGCATTTGATGAAGCATTGCCTTATTTGAGAGAGCAAATCAAAGCCTGTATTGACAGTGAAGATGCAAAAGAGGGTATTCAGGCTTTCATAGAAAAAAGACAACCCACTTGGATGGAGGATAAAGATGAATCTTGATTTTGGTAATGAATATGCAGACTTCAGAAATGAAGTGCAGAGATTTTGCAATGAATACAAAGGCATTCATGTAACTGGAAGTCTATACAGTTATGAATCAGTCATTGACCCCAATGAAAAACCCAAGATTGAGATGGATTTTAAAGAATGGCAAAAGATTCTCATTGAGGAAGGATATCATGTCAGACATATCCCTAAAGAGTATGGTGGCTTTGGTGGAGATCTCGATATTGTAAAAAATGTGATCATCACTGAAGAATTTTCAAAATCCAAAATTCCAACCGGTGTCGGCGGGCAAGGCATTGACTTTTTGGTGCCAACACTGTTGGAAATGGGAACTGAGGAACAGAGACAAAGGTATATTCAACCAGCACTATATTTAGATGAAATATGGTGCCAGGGATACTCTGAGCCCAATGCTGGTAGTGACCTTGCCAGTTTGCAAACGAAGGGCGAGTTAGTTGGTGGTGAATGGGTGATCAATGGACAAAAGATTTGGACGAGTACTGCCAAATATGCACAAATGATGTTTTGTTTGGTTCGAACCGAACCTGAAGCGTCAAAGCATCAGGGGATCAGCTATTTACTCATTCCAATGGATTCACCTGGAATTGAAGTCAGGCCGCTTGTTGATATGACATTGGATGCTGGTTTCAATGAGGTATTTTTTACAGATGTCAGAATTCCAGCAGAGAATATTGTGGGTGAGAGAGGACAAGGCTGGTTGGTCGCAAACAAAACCCTCGTTCATGAAAGAGGGTCATTGGGAGATCCAAACAAGATGATCAGACGTTATGACAAACTTGTTAATCTGATGAAGAGTGAAATCCTAGATGGTGTTCGTATCATTGATAAACCGGTTTATCGAGATCGTTTGATGAAAATCCACGGAAAGATACTCGCACTTAAATCTCATGGATTGCGATTGCTCTCTGGTCGACTAAATAAGGGTCAGGATATCAATCTTGGAACCATGATCGTAAAACTATATGGGACTGAAATGAGATATGAGCTCGAATCACTGGCAATTGATGTAATGGGTGAGTTGGGGACACTTTACAACAACAGTCCACATCTTAGAGACAATGGTGGATGGCAGTATGCCTATATGTATTATCTCGGTCTAATCATTGGCGGCGGCACCAGTCAGATTCAAAAAAATATTATTTCTGAAAGAGGCTTGGGCCTACCAAAAGAGCCCAAGATTCAAGGAGCATAATCATGTATTTCGGACTATCAGAAGA
>DMGO01000135.1:0-459 GCA_003449795.1 Gammaproteobacteria bacterium
GCAAATGATTTATGATGAATTTAGCTCAGACTGATGAATAAAGAATTTGAAAAAAGACGACGCAGACTCGCCAAGTTGATTGGCAAAGATGGTATTGCTGTAATCCCAACAGCCAGCACACGAGTAAGAAGTCGAGATACAGATTATCCCTACAGACCGGATAGTGATTTTTACTATTTTACTGGATTTTCTGAACCTCATGCCGTGATGATTTTAGCGCCTGGAAGAGAAGATGGAGCTTTCGTTGTATGCCTGAGAGCCAAAAATCCTTTGACTGAGATTTGGGATGGTCATATGGAGGGGCTTAATGGTGTGAAAAAGAATTTTGGAGTTGACCAGAGTTTTAAGATTGAAGATTTAGAGACAATTCTTTCATCCCTCTTTTTGGGTCGACAGAAAGTATTTTTCACATTGGGTCAAGATGATGTTTTAGATAAGACTTTAATGAGAAGTTATAAC
>DMGO01000135.1:842-3559 GCA_003449795.1 Gammaproteobacteria bacterium
GCCTTGGAACCACTGATTCATGAAATGAGACTCATCAAATCTAAAAAAGAGATCAGTTTGATGAGGAAATCAGCCAAGATTTCTGTCGATGCGCATAAGCGAGTGTTTGAGAATTGTAAACCCGGCGTATTTGAGTACCAAATTGAGGCAGATATCATTCATGAATTCGGTAAACATGGCGCAGTACCTGCTTATACAAGTATTGTTGCCTCAGGAGACAATGCTTGCACCCTTCATTACATTAGCAATCGGGAAGAAATGAAAGAAGGAGAACTCTTGTTAACCGATGCTGGTTGTGAACACGAAATGTATGCTGCTGATATTACCCGAACAATACCTATATCAGGCACATACAGCAAAGAGCAAAAAGAGATTTACGAATTGGTTCTGAAAGTTCAAAAGACCGCGATTGACAGCGTTAAGCCGGGGCAAACTTTTGAAGGTTTACAATCAGAAGCCATCAGGGGGTTGACTCAAGGCCTTAAAAAACTTGGGTTACTAAAAGGGCGATTGGATCTATTGATTAAGTCTGAAGCCTATAAGGATTTTTATATGCATGGTATTGGGCACTGGCTTGGAATGGATGTTCATGATGTCGGTGCTTATATGGAACAAAAAGGAAAATCTAGGAAATTCAAACCCGGCATGGTTTTAACCATCGAGCCTGGTATTTATATTTCCAAGAAGAACAAAAATGTACCATCTCAATACAGAGGCATTGGCATCAGGATAGAAGATGATGTTCTGGTCACTAAAAGCGGTTGCGATGTTCTAACGAAAGCCTTGCCTAAAGAGATTGACGAAGTGGAGTCAATCATGGCTAAAAATTAAATTATAAGGAGTATTTAATGTCTGTTGTTGTTTGCGGATCAGTTGCCTATGACTATTTAATGGAGTTCGATGGTGAGTTTGGTGATTTTATTCTTCCGGATCAGATTCATATATTGAGCGTTGCATTCAATGTCCCAAGACTGAGAAAAGAATTCGGGGGTTGTGCAGGCAATATTGGATTCAATATGAAGAAGCTAGGTATGGAACCCATCATTTGTGCGACCGTGGGCAAAGATTTCGGTGATTATCGAGCATGGATGGAGGCCAATGATATTTCTGTATCAGGTATCAAGGTGATTGATGACATGTATACAGCGCAATGTTTCATCACCACTGACCAAAAAAATAATCAGTTGACTTCATTTCACCCTGGGGCAATGGAAGAAGGGCACAACAATCCAATTCCTAATGCAGAAGGCATAGAAATGGTTATTCTTTCACCAGACGGGAGGGAGAGCACCATTTTGCATGCCAATGAGATGCATAACAAAGGCATTCCAATTATGTATGACCCTGGCCAAGGGCTTCCAATGTTTGATAAGTCAGAAGTCTTAAACTTTATTGACCAGGCAGAGTGGATCATTCTGAATGAATATGAAGCAAACCTCCTTTCAGAGATCACGGGGCTCGAACAGAATCAGATCAAAGAAAAGGTTGTAGCGATGATCGTTACCAAAGGTGGTCAAGGCTCAGATATTTATGTTGAAGACCAAGTGATTTCAATTGATCCCATATCTGTTGATAATGAAGCAGACCCAACTGGCTGCGGCGATGCCTATCGAGCTGGGCTGATCTATGGAATGATCAATGATCTGGGCTGGGAAAAATCTGGAAAGCTTGGATCAATCTTGGGTTCAATCAAAGTTCAATCTCATGGAACCCAGAATCACGTATTTGAGTTAGAAGCACTTCTTTCTAGATTATAAAGTCTTTTCCTAAGCTTTCTTTTCTCAGCAGAGGAGTAAATGATTGGTACGATCACCAATGTTAAGAATGTTGAACTGATCATTCCTCCCACAATCGCAATGGCCAGTGGTTGACTCAATTCAACACCAGAACCAATTCCTAGAGCAGGCATCATCATGGCAAGTATTAATGTCAGTGATGTCATTAAAATGGGTCTGAGTCTCCTCGGGCATGCATTCAATAAGGCTTCATCAATTTCCAAGCCTTTTTGTCTTTCTTGGTTGGTTCGATCAATCAATAGTATCGAATTTTTTGCCACAAGCCCAGTCAGTAAAACAAGCCCGGTCATCGAAAATATATTAAGATCTGATCCAACTATCCAGATTCCAAATGTTCCTCCAATCACAGCTAGTGGCTGTGAGATCATCACAATCAATGGTTGTCTAAATGAGTTAAATTGACTGGCAAGAACCATATAAACCAAGATTAGGCCTGTAAGAAATGCAAAAAGCATCTGATTACTGGTTCTTTTAAACTCTTTTGCTCTAGCAAAGAAGCCGACTTCATAGCCCACAGGAAGTGTTTCAGATGCAGCATCTTCAATCAGCTGAATTGCATTACTCAATGATGTTGTAGGATCACTATAGAAATATGCGCTGTACATTCTATCCAGCCTGGTTATTTCTGATGGACCAACTGTTTCTTTAAAGGTTGCTACTGTATCAAGTCGAACCAATTCTTTTGACGGTGTTCTAAGATAAATCTTGTCCAAATCATCAATGGACATATCATATTGACCCTTTAGCCTCACTTTGTACCTTTCTCCATCACCAACCGCGTCATTGAAGCGAGCAACATCGATACCTCCTGCAAAGATATTCGCCGCCTCAGCAATCAGTCTTGTTGATAGACCCATTTCTGAAGCTAGTTCTCTTTTTATTTCCAAGTTCACTTGGGGCAGATTTAATTCGATGCTTGAG
>DMGO01000115.1:0-2922 GCA_003449795.1 Gammaproteobacteria bacterium
TACCATAACCAACAGCCAGATGAAGGCCATTGTCAAAAGAGTAAACATGCTTATCAAATTCATTGCTGTGCTGAATCAGGTCATCAAGGATGACTGTATCAATTTCTCGACTCAAGTCATCTTTAGAATCAGAACAACCCAATAAAAAAACAAGAGTGAAAAGGAATAAAGATTTTTTCATGGAAATATGTGAAAGCATTTATTGGAGCATAAACTTTATTTGATCCCATTAAAACTGAATCTCTTTAATCTAGCGCCTTTTTGAAATCGCGATTTCTTTAAAATCAAGATTATTAAACTCAAATCTTTCTGCAACAATGAGTTCTTTATCAACTATATATCTCCAGTCATAGTGCATTCCAAGCTCATCATTCTTTGGTGGGCGTATTTCAAAGATGACAGTATATGACTCATCGATTTTTCCAGGTAGCTTGATGTTTTTAGCATAGTGCAAATTGTCAGACATATTGACATGGGGGGTAAGCTTGTGAGTATCCGAAGAACCTGTGGTTTCATTGATTAGTACCGCAGTAATATTCAGGTAAGCAACATGACCACCTTCTGGAGAGCCTTCTGGCGCATCACTTGACCAATTTGCAAGAACTTCAATATGAACATCTGTTTCATTTTCACTGAGATAGTATTCTTCTGGCATGATTTCATCTTTGACTCCCCCTTCAAAAATCAAATCCACTCCTGGCTCAATAGATCCTGATCCAATGATCATCTCAGCTTGTATTTCATGATTTTGAAATAAAACCAAGATGATAAAAAAGCCAATGAATTGATCTTTTAGTTTTTTATCTAAGATTTTTGACATAAATAAACCCATCTAAAATTTTAAGTTTTACCATGATAGTGATAACCATTCTCATTTTAAATCTTTTTTTTGCGAATGAAGTCTAACAGAAAAGATATTTCTTCAACGAGATTACAATCAGGGTATAATTTGGATTCTTATCCAACATGTATTTCGGACAAATGCCCTCGAAAAAAAAGTTATATAAAATAACATTTAGCAATCAAGGGAAGCTCTATGAGCTTTATGCAAAAGAAGTCTCTAATAGCAATCTTCTTGGCTTTATTGAAATTGAATCACTCGTTTTTGGGGAAAAAACATCGCTTGTTGTAGATCCGTCAGAAGAAAAAATAAAAACAGAGTTTGAGGGAGTCAAGAGAACTTATGTCCCAATGCATTCTGTGCTAAGAATCGATGAGGTTGATGAGCAAGGAGTCAGCAAAGTGAGTAAAGCAGAAGGAGATAATGTGACACAAATGCCCAATACTGTTTTTGTTCCCGATGATAAATCGAAAAGTTAATAAAAGTTAATTTGGATATAGAAGGATGATTGTAAAAGAGGGACCCGCATCGCATTCCCCATTCAAGCTTGAATCATTACTGAGACGTCTCCAAAGTATTGATCAAAATATTGATGATTTGGGTGCAAGGTTTATCCATCTTATTGATTCAAAGAATGACCCTGATGAAGAACAGGAGCGAATCATAGATTCGATTTTAGAGTATGGCCCAGACTGGCCTTTTGGAACTGATGAAGGGTTTAAAGTTTTTACTTTACCTCGTTTTGGAACAACTTCCCCATGGTCTAGCAAGGCAACAGATATCGCCAAAGTATGTGGACTTACTTCTATTGAAAAAATAGAAAGAGGAGTCGTATTTACTCTCGCATTAAAAGACAAAGATTCAGCACCAAGCAAAGAAGCAATAGAAATGCTTTATGATCGAATGACAGAGGTCGTAATCACAGATCTTAAACAAGCAAAAGAAATTTTTTATTCTCTAGAGCCACAGCCATTTTCAGATGTGGATATATTATCTGATGGCAAGAAGGCTCTGGAGACTGCAAATATTGAGTTGGGATTGGCATTAAACAATGATGAGATTGATTACCTTTTGGAACAATTTACAAAATTGAATCGAAATCCAACCGATGCTGAACTCATGATGTTTGCACAGGCGAATTCAGAACATTGCAGGCATAAAGTCTTCAATGCAGATTGGGTCATTGATGGCGTTGATAAAGAAAGAAGTCTTTTTCAAATGATCAAAAATACTTATGAGGCCAGTTCTAGGAATGTTCTATCTGCTTATAAAGACAATGCTGCTGTTATCGCTGGACATAAAGCAGATTGGTTTTTGCCCCATCTCGATGATCAGAAATACGGAAGATTCCATGATGAGATTCATACGATGATGAAGGTTGAGACGCACAATCATCCCACCGCAATTTCACCATATCCCGGAGCCGCTACTGGCTCAGGTGGGGAGATCAGAGATGAAGCAGCAACAGGAAGGGGAGCAATTCCAAAAGCCGGTTTAACTGGTTTTAGTGTTTCGCACCTATTTATACCAGGGGATCTTCAATCTTGGGAAAAGACAATCGGTAAACCCGATCATATTGCATCAGCACTCGATATTATGCTCGATGGACCGATTGGTGGTGCTGCATACAATAACGAGTTTGGGCGACCCAATATTCTTGGTTATTTTAGAACCTTTGAGGAAGAAAATAAGGAAGAGTCAAATACTTCTTGGGGTTTTCATAAGCCCATAATGATTGTTGGTGGGATGGGTAATATTTCAGATTCATCTGTCAAAAAAAATGACATCGATGCCGGTTCTTTGATCATCGTTTTGGGTGGACCAGCCATGTTGATCGGATTGGGTGGCGGTTCAGCGTCATCTTTGAATGCCGGTAGCAGCGATAGCGAATTGGATTTTGCATCAGTGCAAAGAGACAATGCCGAACTGGAAAGGAGAGCCCAGGAAGTCATTACTCGTTGTTTTGCAATGGGTGTCCAAAATAAAGAAGACAATGCTAACCCAATCATACTCATACATGATGTTGGAGCTGGAGGTCTTTCAAATGCCATTCCAGAAGTTGCTGATCACAGCAAAATGTC
>DMGO01000109.1:0-14076 GCA_003449795.1 Gammaproteobacteria bacterium
GAGCTATCATCAGAATTGACTTCTATAGAGCTCATTATGCTGAGCGTGGTTATAAAAATTATTATCTTTTTATTCATGTCTTTTTATTATCGATATTAATCTAGTAATCATTACTTCCTAAAGATATTATCATTGTATTGCTTATAACATACTTAGATACATTCATTAGATATGATTGATTACATACTATTAATTCTTCTGGCAC
This sequence comes from Gammaproteobacteria bacterium, assembly GCA_003449795.1. Taxonomy (GTDB): domain Bacteria; phylum Pseudomonadota; class Gammaproteobacteria; order Steroidobacterales; family UBA11654; genus CACPJA01. The sequence continues at coordinate 206 of DMGO01000109.1, forward strand.
TAGAATACCTTTATTTTGGTCTTCTTGGACTCATTGATCCTGCAAGCACTTCAGCACTGGTGGCTTTTACATTAAATGAAACAATTGCATTTAGTGAGTTTAGAGCACTCTACAGCTTCTTCACATTTATTGGGCTTTTGTCTGTCATTGCCATTTTTGAAAAAAGTCTCAGACTGAATACATATTTTGTTATCGCACTTTTGAATGGAAGCTTTGTTTTCGGGAGAGTCGTTAGCATTCTTCACGATGGAATGCCTGATCAGCTCTTATGGACTATATTTGTTGTTGATTTTACAGTTTTTATTCTTGCTGCTTGGCGTTATAACGCTCTGAGATAGAAGTTCTATAAATTTTTACCAATAAATTCTAAAGTTCGATCCAGAGCTAAATTAGCAGAGCTCTCATGATAATCTGCCCGCATATCGCAATTAAAACCATGTCCAGCATTTGCATAAACGTGGACTGTTGCATCTTGATAAGTGTTCCTGATTAAATCAACAGCATCCATAGGTATGGCATGATCATTCTCACCAAAGTGGTACATGATTGGAATGTCGATTTTCAGATCAGTATAATTATCTGCAATCATTCCACCGTAATAACTGACAGCACAATCAAAATTAAGTTTAGAGGCCGCGATATGTGTAAGCATGCCACCGTAACAGTAACCAACAACCGCTGTTTTTGTGCCTAAATAACTCTGTGCAGCTTGAATGTCTGACATTGCATAATCATCTGATAGTTTCATTTTATAACCCACACCTTCCTCTATTTGTGTGTAATCGAGAGTTATATTTCTTTCAAAACGATCATAAATTGCCGGTGCAATGACGTCATAACCATTTGAAGCAAATTTATGACAAACAGCCTGAATGTGATCTGTGATTCCAAAAATTTCCTGAATGACAACGATGTTTCCAATTGGATCATCAGTTTTGACTGAGAAGGCATCTAATTCATGTCCGTCTTTCGCCTTTAATCGAATCCATTCACTTTTCATCAAATACTCCATCTATGGGTTGTTTATGTTTTAATGATTTTATTAGAATAGGATTTGTTATGAAAGTCGAAAACAAAAGAGTCATTATCACAGGTTCAGCAAACGGCATCGGATCTTCCTTATCGCATGTCTTTAGAGAAAAAAATGTCGAATCAATGATATTGGTTGACCTTGACGAGTCAAATAACCTAAAACTTGCAAATCAAGTAGGCGGTATACCCTATAAAGCAGATGTTGGAAATGAAGATGACATCATCAATCTCATTGAATTTGCACAACAAGAAATGGGTGGAATAGATATCTTTTGTTCAAATGCAGGTATTTCAGGAGTAGGTGGTTTGCTCAGTACATCGAATGAAGATTGGAATGCTATATGGAATGTAAATGTCATGTCACATATTCATGCAGCTAAGCACTCATTACCGATGATGCTGGATCAAGGGTCTGGGTATTTTATGAATACTGCTTCAGCTGCAGGTTTATTAACGCAATTAGGTGCAGCAGGCTATTCAGTTACGAAATCAGCCGCCGTGAGTTTTGCTGAGTGGCTAAAAATCACCTATGGCGAGAGAGGTATAGGTGTATCTTGCCTATGCCCTCAAGGTGTTCGAACACCTATGGTAGAGGATGCGCCTGAAATTGTTGGTTCACTCGTAAGCATTGATGGCCTTTTAGAGCCCGATGATGTTGCCAATGAGGTGATTGAATGTATTGAGAGGGATCAGTTTTTAATCACACCTCACCCGGAGGTAGTTGACTATATGAAGATAAAAGTCAGTGATCCAGATAGATGGATAACAGGTATGCAGTCATTAACAAAACAATTAATTGAGGCTTTTCCAGATGCAAAGCCCATGTTGAGAGATTTAAGTACTGAGGAAGAGTTAGACTGACAAATTGGCTAGTGCCTTAGGTATTGCATCTACATATCTTTGAACATCAGATAAATTTCCCATGCTGACTCTAGACCAATTATGGTAATCACCATATTTGCCTCTGATGAGTATATTTTCTTTTAACATTTCATCTCTGAATTTGTCAGCATCAATACTCCCTAGATTGACAAGAATAAAGTTTGTTTCTGATGGCAAATAACTCAGACCATTTGATTTCAGTCCGTTTTCTACAATTTCTTTGGCTTGATTGATCTTGTCCCTAGAAAAATTCATAAAATCTTTGTCTTCATATGAAGCAATTGCAGCTGATACGCCTGCCATAGATAATGATGCTTCACCGGTACCATTGAATCTAATTTCATTGATAACATCAGGTTGACCAATCATATATCCGACTCTTTGGCCGGCTAATCCATATATTTTTGAGAATGTCCTAGAAATAGCTACATTGTAGCCATCTCTAACAAGGTCTACCATTGAGTTAGTTTCTGGCTCAGATGTCACCTCATTGTAGGCTTCATCAACAACAACCAATGCATTTTCTGACATTCTCTTTACTGATTCCCTTAAAAGTTCAGAATTGATAATCATTCCTGAAGGATTATTTGGATTTACAATGAAAACCACTGAAACATTTTTTTTGCTTAATGACTCAATTGATTGAAGGTCTATTGTCATGTCTTCATTGTCATTGACTCTAATCACTCTAGCACCAGAGTTCTTTGCTAGACTCAGGTGAACATCATAAGTTAGACCTGAAGACAGTATTGTTCCTTGACGAGCTTTAACTTGAGATAGGATAGTCAAAGCTTGAGTTGAGCCAGCACTGATTGCAATATTAGCGTTATCCAATCCATTGTAGTCAGCAATCATGGATTTTAAGTAATCAACTAGATGATCAGGATAATAGGCACCTTTAAAGGAAGAGGTCTTTATGGCTTCAATGGCACGCTCACTTGGTCCATAGTAGTTTTCATTCCAGTGCAACCTTGCCAGTCCTTCTTTAGGCCCATAGTTTAGATTTTCTGCGAAAACTGGGAATGGAATGATATTAGAGACAAGACCAATACCAGCAAAATGAGATGATTTTCTAATTAATTGTCTTCTGGTAAATTTCATGCAAATTAGAGATTAACTTTTTTTATTATTTAATGCTATACAAGATGAAGGTACTATCAATAAGTGCCTAATAATAAATCAACACAATTTCAAAAAGACGTATGGGAAGCCATAGATAGGATTCCTTTTGGTGAAACAAGAACATACAAAGAATTGGCTTCATCTATAGGGCGTCCCAAAGCATATAGAGCTGTTGCCAATGCATGTGGTAAGAATCCAAATCCCGTAAGCACTCCATGTCATCGAATCATATCATCCGATGGAACGATTGGAGGATACTCGGGCAAAGGAGGAATTAAAAAGAAAAAAGCATTATTGAAAAAAGAAGGAATTTTATTTGATTAATAATTATTTATGAACACCTTAACTAGGTATTTGATTCAAATGACATAGATAGTTCATTCAATTAATATGTGTTTTCTTAGCAAGGAGTAAATGATGAAAGATTTTAAAGGTAAAACAGCTGTGATAACAGGAGCTGCCAGCGGTATTGGTTATGCATTGGCAGAAAAATTTGCTAATGAAGGAATGAACATTGTTCTTGCTGATATTGAACAAGATGCTCTCGATATTGCTGTCAAAAAGATATCAGACATAGGTGTTGAGTCATGTGGCATCAATATCGATGTGATGCATAAAGACTCTGTGAATCACTTATTTAACGAATCAGTAAAAGCTTTCAGTAAGATTCATATTCTTTGTAATAATGCTGGTGTGGCCAGCACTGTAGTTGCCGATGGAATATGGGAATTAGATGAAAAAGACTGGGATTGGGTTTTGGGAGTTAATTTTTACGGTACGCTTTATGGCATTCAATCATTTGTACCTCACATGATCAATCATAAGGAAGAGGGGCATGTCTTAAATACAATATCTCTTGCAGGAATTTTGCCAGGTGAGGCAATTTATGGTGTCAGCAAACATGCTGCATTGGCATTAAGCGAATCATTATGGCAAGGATTAAAGAATATCGAATCAAATATTGGTGCATCGGTATTATGCCCAGGTTTTGTCAATACCAATATTATTGAATCAAATCGAAACAGGCCAGATCATCTTTCCTCTTCAAATAAGACAAATTTTATTCTGAAAAAACTGGCTTCTTCAGTTTTAAAGAGGGGTAAAGAACCCAATGAAATCGCCGACACAACATTTGACGCTATCAAGCAGAATCATTTTTATATCCTTCCACATACAAGTTATGACGATATGATTAAAGAGAGATTTTCAAGGATTCTTGCAAGAACTGAGCCACAATCTGCTGACATGCAGGAAATTCTAAAAGGAACACTCATGGGCAATAAAGGCGAGTGGTAATTTTATACAAAATTCTTCGATACATTGTTATTGCAATTATTTGCTTCTTCATTGCCTTTATTGCATTACTTACTTATTTATTTGTCACTCAAGCAAATATCGAACAAGTCAACTATATTGAAGGATGTCAATCCGATGATACTTTGACCGTTTATTGTGACTTTCAAAATCCTGAAGATCTTGCAGCGCTTCCAGATGGCAGGCACATACTCGTATCCGAATTCGGTGCAATCATCCCATTGAGCCCAGCTAATGTTCGTGGAAATTTATCGTTACTGGACACGACAGATGGCACTAAGGAAAATATAGAAATCGAAATGTCTGATAATGTTTGGGGAGATCCAGAATGCGAGAGAGAAAACATGATACTTTCTCCGCATGGTATCGATATCAATCAACGTCTAGATGGGTCTTATCAACTGGCTATCGTCAATCATATGCCTACAGAAACCATTGAATTATTTGAATTGATTGAAATCAATGATGCTTGGTCACTTAGATGGAAGGGGTGCGTTGATGCACCAGTGCATGGATACTTTAACGATGTCGCACTGATGTCCAATGGTTCATTTTATGTTTCCCAAATGTACGACAAAAATATATCACTATTGATGCTAGCTGTCTTGGACAGTACAAAAGAGGATACGGGTTACGTCTACCATTGGACAAGACAAAATGGTTTTGAAAGATTAATCAACACAGATGGCGCTTTTCCAAACGGCGTTGAACTGTCTAATGATGAAAGCAATCTATTTATCAACTATGCATTTGGCAATAAGATATCAAAATACAATTTGAGCTCAAAGACTATAGAAGCATCATTCAACATGAACGGAATTCCAGACAATATTACAATCGACGGCGATTACTTATGGGTGGGTACCCAAGATTACAGTGGCCTGGATTCATTAATTTATTGCGGGGTATTTGCAAAAGATACTTTTGAGGATCCAATGATCAATCAATGCCCGCTTCCTTTTGCAGCTTATCATTTAAAGCAATCAGATTTATCACTTGTCAATTCATATAAATATTCAAATACTGTGATGGGGACAGTTACTGTTGCATTGTCAATGAATGGACAGTTATATTTTGGAACGTATCATGGCGATCGAATCGCCTCAGTAGATTTATCAAAGGAGTAAATATGAAAGCTTATTTATGTCGGGAATTTGGGCCCATTTCATCACATAAAATTGAGGAAATTGAGATTCCTGAACCCCAGGATAATGACGTGCTTATAGAGGTATACGCGGCTGGTGTTGCATTTCCAGATGTTCTCGTAGTTCAAGGCTTGTATCAAATTAAACCTGACTTCCCATTTTCACCAGGTGGAGAGTTTGCAGGTGTCATAAAAAGTATTGGCTCAAAGGTCAAAGGATGGAAAGAGGGTGATCGCGTGATCGGATTCAAAGGCAGCGGGGGTTTTTCCGAATACGCCCTATGTAATCAATACAATATTATGCCACTCCCGGATTCAATGGATTATCTTACAGGCTCAATATTTCCCTTGAACTACGGAACATCAATCCACGCCTTTAAACAGCGAGCAGAACTAAGAGAGGGTGAAAGTGTATTAATTATGGGTGCAGCTGGAGGGCTCGGTATATCGGCAATTCATGTTGCTAAAGCAATGGGAGCAAGAGTTATTGCCGCAGCTTCTGAAGATGAAAAATTAAAATTATGTAAAGAGGCGGGTGCTGATCAAACAATATTGTATTCTAAAGATCTAAGCAGCAATGAAGATCAAAGAGCATTTTCTAGTCAAATTAAAGAAATGACAAACGGAAATGGTGTTGATATTACCTTTGACCCAGTTGGAGGCCACTATTCTGAACCTGCACTAAGAGCCATGGCATGGAAGGGAAGGTATCTTGTCATTGGATTTACATCAAGCATCCCAAAGATACCACTCAACTTGGCTTTATTAAAAGGATGTCAGATAGTTGGTGTATTTTGGGGGAGCTTTTGTATCAGGGAAGCGATGCTGAATGCACAAAACTTCAATGATCTATTTGAGATGCATGCAAAAAAACTGATCCAACCCAAAGTTGAAAAAGTATTTTCTCTTGATGAAACTATTGCGGCTATTGAATCGCTTGCAAATAGAGAAGCCAAAGGAAAAGTTGCAATCCAAATAAGAAATGGATGAGAATTAAAGACAACATATTATTAAACAAAGGTGTAACTACATGTCATTAAAAGGAAAGATGCCATTTTTAAAGGACCACGAGGGTGTATGGGAGGGATATTACCGCTATTATGATCAAGACGGTCTAAAGATTGATGAGCATCGCTCAAGACTTCTGTGCCGAGTTGTAAACGACACTGATTATCATCAGACAAATTTATATCGATGGAAGGACGGAAAGTCAGAAGACAGAGATTTTCCAGCTCAAATAAAAGACAATCGGCTATTCTTTAGTGGACCAATAGATGGATGGGCTGCAAAAGTAGACTTAGATGATTATGAGCGGACACTATTACTGTATTGGGAAAGAAAGAATGAACCTGATCTATACTTATATGAAATGATTCAAGTCAGTAATGATGGAAATAATCGAGCAAGAACATGGCACTGGTTTAAAAATGGAATACTTGCAAAAAGAACTTTAATCGATGAAGTAAAATTAACTAAAGACTGGTCTGATTTCGATGGAAAAAATCCTAACTACGAGGATATCCTTAAAGTCGACTAGAGACTATGAAAACTCGAGTTCTTCATCTTTAACTTTGCCATACCTAAGGCTAAATACATCTTTTATGTAATTCTGAGTATTTCTCCACGGATCACGATTACCTTGTCTGGGAAACAGATGTGAAGATCTAGTAACGTATCCAGAGTTAAAGTCCAACCATGAACCTTCTTCACCAATTTCTGATGATGGTGATGGTGTAGCAATACTGAATCCATTCTTATCCATGTAATTAAGTATTTTGCAGGTATATTCAGCAGTTAAGTCAGCTCTTAATGTCCAAGAAGCATTTGTATAGCCAAAAGTCCATACCACATTTGGAACATTACTGACCATCATTCCTTTGAATGTCATGGTATCTGAAATATCGATGGTCTCATTATCTACTTTTATTTCAATATTGCTGCATACCATCAACTTTAAACCAGTTGCAGTCACGATGATATCAGCTGGTAACTCATTGCCTGATTTGAGCTTAATTCCATTTGATGTAAACGAATCAATTTGATCTGTGACAACTGATGCTTTGCCCTCATTAATGGCATTAAATAAATCACCATCTGGGACGAGACACAGACGTTGTTCCCATGGATTATAAGAAGGTGTGAAATGCTTATCTACGTTGTATTCTGGATTAAGCTTTTCTTTTACTACACCAATCAAGAATTCTTTAATAAGTTTCGGATCTTTTCTTGCCCGCTTAAAGAACCATGATTGCAATTGGATATTTTTCCATCGCATAACAAAGTAAGACACTGTCTTCCCCATAAATCGCCTAAAGAAAGCACCAATGGGGTCTATATTGGGTCTAACCATATAATATGTGGGTGAGCGTTGTAGCATGGTAATATGTTTTGTTTCATCTGCCATAGATGGAATCAATGTGACTGCGGTGGCGCCACTTCCTATAACCACAACATTCTTATCTTTATAATTCAGATTTTCTGGCCAATGTTGAGGGTGAATAATATCTCCATTGAAATCACTCTGACCTTCGAAATCTGGCTCATGACCATTCTCATAATCATAGTATCCAACACAAAAGTATAGGAAATTACATGTAATCATGCTCTCATTGCCATGAGCGCTATCTTGATAAGTGACATACCATTTTGATTCATCTGATTTCCACCATGCTTTGGTTACGTGCGAGTCATATTGAATCTTGTCTCTAAAACCATTTTCATCCACGACATCATTTAAATAGTCAAGAATGGCACCACCACCTGCAACCAAGTTTTTTCCAGTCCATGGTTTGAATCTGTAACCCATCGTTGTCATATCAGAGTCAGATCGAATTCCAGGATATTTAAATAAATCCCAGGTTCCACCTAAATTATTCCGAGATTCAAGAATCTTGAAGCTTTTATTTGGGCATTTATTTTTAAGATAGTATCCAGCTCCGATTCCAGATATACCAGCACCAACAATTAATACGTCTATGTGTTCTTCATTCATTTCTTTGGTTACTTCTAACTGAGAAGATTGTAATATATCTTATTCCACTGTGTTGTTATATTTCAAAGACGATGAGTTATTTAGTGTTGGCAAGAAAATATCGTCCCAAAAACTTTTCAGAAGTCTCGGGACAAGATCATGTTGTAAAAGCCATACAAAATTCCCTTAAGCAAGATAAAGCTCATCACGCATTGTTATTCACAGGAACGAGAGGCGTTGGCAAAACCACCATAGCTAGACTTTTTGCAAAATCACTCAATTGCCTTGAGGGAGTTTCTCAGGAACCATGTGGCAAATGTGAAAACTGCATTGCTATTGATGAGGGCAACTTTATGGATCTAATAGAAGTTGATGCAGCATCACAAAGAGGAATCGATGATACCAGAGACTTATTGGAGAACACTCAATACACACCAACTATAGGACGATACAAAGTTTACTTGATTGACGAAGTACATCAGCTCACAAAAGAGGCATTCAATGCACTTTTAAAGACACTCGAAGAGCCCCCAGAACATATGAAATTCTTATTGGCAACCACAGAGAGTGAAAAAATACCAATCACAGTCTTGTCAAGGTGTTTAAAGTTCAATCTAAAGAAAATATCAGAAGAGCAAATTACTGAGAGAATGAAAGAAATACTTGATGCGGAAAAGATAAAATACGAGGAGGGCGCGTTATCTATTATCAGTAAATCGGCTGATGGAAGCATGCGAGATGCATTGAGCTTGTTGGATCAGGCACTAGCTTATGAAGACTATGAATTGTCTGAAAACAATGTAATCGATATGTTGGGATTGATTGACAATAAATATGCTCTTTCGATTGTCCAATCTATTCTCAATCAAGATTCAGTTCTGCTCAGAGAACAGCTCGACGGATTGGATTCAAAATATCCAAATTACAATGATGTACTAGATAACATCGCAAGCATTGCTCAAGAAATTGCCTATCTTCAAGTATTAGATGCTTCTAAAGTCGATGTTCAGGATGAAATCATCGAATTATCAAATAATCATTCACCAGAACTCATCCAATTGATTTATCAGATTGCCATCAATTCAAAAAAGGACCTGTCTATGGCTCCCAGTGCCAGAGAAGGATTCACAATGGCCGTACTCAGAATGTTTGCTTTTCAGCTATCTGATGAACAATCTGTCGAAAATAGAGCGCCAGACACTACACAAAAAAAAATTAAAAAATCTGAGCCATTAGCCAATGGAAACTCAGAAACAAGCATTATTTCATCGAAAAACTGGACGAATGAAGTCTCAAAAATGAGTATCAGAGGCGCCGTTAAACAACTCGCTTCTAATTGTTTCTTTGATCGAATTGATAATCATATCCTCTACTTAAAAATTCACAGTCAAAATGAACATCAAATGATCGATCGAGCTGTAGATGATTTAAACTCATTCGTTATCAATCAATATGAAGAGGTTAATAAAGTCATTATTCAGATTGAAGAAGAATATGGAAAAACCCTGGCAGGCGAAGAAAAAATTAAAAATGAAGAGCAAATCATTATGAATCAGTCGAGAGCCAGTTCTGACCCTTTGGTTCAAGAATATGTGGATCTATTTGATGCCACCATTGAAGAGACCAAATGAAACACTTTAGTCCAATTCTGCAAGATCTTGTTAATGCATTTAAGGGCCTCCCAGGTATTGGAGTAAAGAGTGCTCAAAGAATTGTATTCAATCTGATTCAACAGAATCAGGAAAAAGCATTATTTCTCTCAAATGCCATTAAAAATGCTCTAGATAATATCAACGAGTGCTCCAATTGCAGAATGTATACAGATTCTGAAGTATGTGAAATTTGTAGCGATCAAAAAAGAGATTCAGCATTGCTTTGTGTAATTGAATCACCTGCAGATATGATAGCGATTGAGAACTCAATGTCTTTTAACGGGAGATACTTTGTTCTAATGGGAAAACTTTCTCCACTCGATGGCATCGGCCCGGATCAGCTTAAACTCGATAAGCTAGAATCAATTATCAAAAATGGCTCCGTGAAAGAAATTATTTTGGCAAACAGTCCTACAATTGAAGGCGAAGCAACAGCATCATATATATTAAGCCTAATAGAAGATACAGATATAGAGGCCACTAGAATTGCATACGGAGTACCTATGGGTGGTGAACTTGAGTATGTTGACTCAAGCACATTGACTCAGGCTTTGAATAATCGATCACTGGTAACTAAGAAATAGTTTCCAGTATTTTTACATAGTTAGCGTGTCGTCTTTTCGATGATTCAGAATTCAGCATTGAATCTTTCACAGAGCATTGCGGCTCATTTACATGTAGACAATCTCTGTACTTACAATCATTCCTTGCAGATAACATTTCAATGAATCCATTTTGAACATGATGTTTATTTGAAATATCTGGATATAAATTTTCCATACCTGGTGTATCAAAAAGATATGTATGGTCACCCATGATATGGACCTTAGTTGTTGTTGTGGTGTGCCTTCCGCGTCGATTTTTTTCTGAAAGTGTATTGGTTTTTATAGTCTCTTCCTTTAGTAACCAATTAATCAGTGTCGACTTTCCTACACCAGATTGACCCAATAATATGGAAGATTCATTTTTTAAGATATCCAATAGTGAACCCTTATTGATATCCTCTTTTGCAGAGACAATAGATATTGGATAACCCAGATGAAGATAATAATTGAGTGATTCTTTGAGAGATAAATGATCTAAATCACATTTATTAATGACGATATTCACTTTGCACTGATTTGTCTCAGCAATCAGTATCAGCTTGTCCAGTAAGAATAAATTTGGTTTAGGCTGAGAGGACAGCACAATAACGACATTGGTTACATTATTCGCAATATTCTGAGTTACACCATTCGAACCCATTTTTTTGAGTGAATTGTCTTGATCCAGTATCTTTTCGATGGTGCAATCATCAGAAATAAGTTCATTGCATATGACCCTATCGCCAATCACCAGATTTGATTGTTTCTGGATTAAAATGAATGACTGAAAGCCATCTAGTACATTCCAGCAAAGCCCTCTGTTGCCATAGAGCTCAGTTACAATTGATATTTTATTTGGTGCAGTCATTATTTAAGTTTTCTCAATATGATTGTATAAGTTTGATAAAATCTGTCTCTATGTCAAATTCTTCAAAACGACTCATATGGATTGACCTTGAAATGACAGGTCTTGATACATTCAATGATTCAATTCTAGAAATTGCAACGGTTGTGACTGATGCTAACTTAGAAATTGTCGCAGAAGGACCCAATTTAGCAATTTACCATGATGATGATAGGCTTGACCAGATGGATGATTGGAACAAAAGAACCCATTCAAGATCTGGTCTATTAGATAGGGTCAGATCTTCAAACTTGTCAATAAGAGATGCTGAAAATCAAACCTTAGAATTTCTAAAAAAATTGACAAATAAAAAGGAAGCTCCGTTGTGTGGGAATAGCATATGTCAAGACAGGCGATTCCTAGCTAGACTCATGCCTGATTTAGAAGATCATTTTCAATATCGGAATCTAGATGTGACCTCAATTAAGATTACAGCTCAACTATGGGCACCAGATATTTCAAGATCATTTGTTAAAAACTCTAATCATCTAGCAAGAGACGATATTTATGACTCAATATATGAGCTGAGGCACTATCGGAATCATTTCCTCAAAATCGAGCTTGATTAAGCAAAAAATAAACAAATATTTGCAATTAGACCAACTATGAAAACAATGCTTCTTAGAGAGCCTCTCTCTGATACATAGAAGTACCCATGAAGCAATCTAGATAATAAGAAGATTACACATAACAAATCAATAATCGACTGATCATTACCAAGTTGATGTGAAATGATTACTGCTGCTGCAAAAGGAGGAAATGTTTCATAGCAATTCTGTTCTGCATTATAGGCATTCTTAGCTTTTCCAGAGAGTAGAGCGATGTGGTCTCTTGGTGATTCATTATTGTATTTGACTTCACTGTATCCATACTTAGAAACTCCAGCCCAAAATATTGGTAAGAGCATGCATATCAATAAACAAATATATCCAATAGTCATATCACTATCCTCCTTTAATCTATCTGTGATTGATTATATTATGATGTAGGTTAACTATAATGGGTTATCGGTGAAAGACTACTTAAAATTTGAACAAAAACCTAAGCTTGCATTAAATCAAGATATCGCAACCCTCTCAAAAATCAACGATCACCTGACAGAGGATAACTTTAAACTTTTTAATGAGCTGATTCTCAATTCAATACCAAATGATGATAGGTGTTCTCATGAAGGAAAGTATAGTGTCAAAACGTATAGACTGACCAATACAACTATGCCATCCATTGAGGTGTGCATAGAAAATCTCTCAAAATATACGAAACATGCCTATATGTGTATTGACCCATTAAGAAAGAGGGGAAATGTTCACTTTAGGCCATTTACATTCAGAACCAAGATCTATATGGATGCAAAGCTCATTGAGGTCTATGATTTATCTAGGGAAACCGTGCGTAAGAATTCAGAATCTGGTCTATCAAAGAACCTACTAAAGAAATCTGGCATTGATGAAAAGATTATATTATCAACCATGTTTAATGATTGGTTGAAAGAGCTCTTATTAATTAATTACCAATTATCATAGATGACAACCACGTCACCATTCTCAAATAAAAGCTTTCTGCAATTATTTATTGCTCAAATCATTGCTTTGGTTGGCACTGGGTTCTCCACAATTGCTCTTGCTTTATTGGCCTATGATTTTGCATTAAATGAGGCAGGTAGAGTTTTAGGGATAGCGCTAGCAATCAAAATGATTGCTTATGTTGTTTTTGCTCCGATCATAGCAGGGTTTGTTCATCGAATACCAAGAAAAAATTTTTTAATACTGATGGATGTTTTAAGAGCCATTGTTGTACTCATAATCCCATTTATCACTCAAGTCTGGCATATCTATGTTCTGATATTCGTTTTAAATTTATTCTCAGCTGGATTTAAGCCTGTTTTTCAAGCGCTGATACCAGACATTTTGATTGATGAAAAACAGTATGGTAAAGCACTGGCTTACTCAAGAGTTGCATATGACTTGGAGAATATTCTCAGCCCGACATTTGCAGCCATAGCACTTCTATATTTCAGCTATACAGGCCTATTTATTATTAACTCAGCTGCATTTATTATCTCGGCAGTGATTATCCTGGTTACACTATTACCAAAGGATAAGGTAATAGAAAGGGCAGGTAATATCATGGATGAGATATCATTCGGTATTGTTTCTTATATGAAAACACCCAGGTTAAGGTCTCTTTTTATTTTATATTTTGGTATCGCATTATCGAGTTCAATGATCATTGTAAACACTGTCATTTATGTCAAAGATTATCTCTA
>DMGO01000005.1:0-4442 GCA_003449795.1 Gammaproteobacteria bacterium
ATGGGTGAAAACCAAAGAAACAATGTCTTTTGAGTAAAAGCAGGCTCATAGAGTATGAACTCACCATAGCGATCAAGTAGGTATCTTTTTATTTCGATATCAGATTTACCATCTTGAATTTGCAATTTGATCTCGCGACGAAGATCTTTGGCCAACTCTGCATTTGATTCAGCAACCGATTGATTTTGACAGACCAGGCAGCGAACTTCTTGAATGAGTGATTGATATCTCATTTGATCATTTGCATCAAACTCATTGGCACTGATGCCTGAAGCACAAAACATCATAAATAAAAAAAATGTAGCACCCCTAATCAATTCAATTCACCAAGTATAGGCAGTATATCTCTTTCAAATATTTCCCTATCTAATGGACCAATGTGTTTAAAATGTATGATGCCATTGGAGTCGATCAAGAAGGTTTCTGGTGCTCCATAGACTCCAAAATCAATTGCTGTTTTACCTTCGGGATCTTTTAACACAATCGAGTATGGATCACCCAATTGGTTTAACCATAACTTTGCAAGCTGATCATCATCTTTCCAATTCAATCCTATGATTGGTATATCAAGGTTTTCATCTTGGCTCAGCTCGACAAGAAATTCATGCTCAATCTCACAACCCACACACCATGTTGCCCAAACGTTTATCAGGGATATCTCACCGATTATTTCCTCATTGCTATGCATTTCTTGTGTGATTAGATTCTGAAGTGTGAATTGAGGAATCGACTTTCCAATGAGTGGTGATGGCAACTCAGAATCAGAATCAAATAAGCTCTGAGCGAGAAACCCCATTAATACAAAAAAAATAACGAGAGGCAGTATTCTTCTGGTCATTGGTAGCTCTCAATAGTTCTTTTGCTTAAAAATACCCTGATTAAACCACCCATCATCATGACAATTGGTCCATACCATATAAGTCGTAAGAGTGGTTTGTATTGAAGATGCATACTCCATGAACCACCACCGATATCTTCACCAATTGCGATGAAAAGATCTCTGAATAGGTTTGCCTCTATTCCAGCTTCTGTCATACCCATTGATGAAGAATCATATACTCTCTTTTCTGGATATACAGTCTCTATGTATTCCCCGTCTTTACTGATTTCTATGGTGGCATATTGAGCGAGATAATTTGGCCCATTTCGTTTTCCGATTTCAGTTAATCTAAACTCATAATCACCGACAGTTGAGGACTGGTCGATGCCCATGCTGTCATCAAATGTGATTCCATATGAACTGGTTACTGTTATCCCCAGTATCATCAAACCCAAGCCAATATGACCAAGCATCATTGGCATATAAATCATGCTTTTATTGATTGAAAACTGATTTTTAATAAGGGGTGACACTCCAGTGAGTATGGTCCATAGTGCCAAAAGGACTCCGACTAGTGTAAGAAGTGACACCCAACCATAAATCAATGGAAACAAAAGGCTCAATACAATGGCGCCCAAGATAATGGGTGATACTTTTTTAATTAAATTCTTTGAATCATGTCTCCAATTTGAAAATACAGCGACTCCAATAGAAATCAATAAAGGGATAAACGGAAATAAAATTACAAAATTAAAATACGGCGGTCCAACGGAAATTTTCCCTAGGTCAAGCATTTCAAGAATCAATGGGTAAATCGTACCTATCAAAACCAAGCCTGCTGAGGCACATAGGAAAACATTGTTTAAAAGTAAAAGAGATTCTCTCGATAATGGGTGAAGTTTTTCTTGTTTATTATTCTTTTGTTTGACCGAGTAGATCATCAATGCTGAACCTGAAAAAAATGCGAGCAGAACTAAAATAAAAAGGCCTCTTTGAGGGTCAGATGCAAAAGAGTGAACAGATATTAGAACACCAGAACGAACCAAGAATGTTCCCAAAAGACTTAAAGAAAAAGCCGTGATGGCAAGAAGTGTGCTGAAACCATTAAATAATCCCCTCTTCTCAGTAACAATCAGTGAATGCATCAATGCCGTTGCAATAAACCATGGCATCAATGATGCATTTTCCACTGGATCCCAAAACCACCATCCACCCCAACCCAATTCATAATATGCCCACCAGCTTCCAAGAGCGATGCCGCCAGTTAGGAACATCCAAGATAAAATGGTCCAGCTTCTTGCATGCTCTGCCCACTGATGGTTATTCACAGTCAATAACGAAGAAACTGCGAGTGAAAATGGCACTGCTAAACCCACATAGCCTGCATACAATGTAGGCGGATGAATGACCAATGCAGGATCCTGAAGCAGAGGATTTAGACCCCTTCCTTGAAGTGGAATGGGGAATAAGCGTTCAAACGGATTCGAAGTGTATAGAATAAAGATAAGAAAGCCCAGGCTGATTAAGCCAAGTATAGAAAGAGACTGGATTCTAAGATCAGGTGATGACTTAAGTGCTTTGTCTTTTGAGAGAAGCAATGTCCATAATGAGAGTATCAAGACCCATAGCAATAATGACCCCTCGTGACCACCCCAAACGGCAGCAAATTTATATCCAATGGGCAATGCTGTATTTGAATTTGAAGCAACATATAAAACTGAAAAATCATCTTGTAGAAATGAAGTCGTTAGCAAAGCAAAACAAATCATGAGAGAAATTGTCTGAAAGGTTGTGACTCTGTCAATAAATGTCTCTATGTTTTCAATTTTATTTAATAGCGGATTGATCCCACCTAGAAACTGAAATAAAGCAGATGCAAGGGCAGCTACCAAAAAAATTTGGCCTAACTCTGGGATCATGAAGATGACTCTTTCATGGGGTGAATATCAGGAGGCATATAATTCTCATCATGTTTTGCAAGCACCTCACTTGCTATGAATACCTTCATTTTGTTGAAGCTTCCTGTGACTATGATGCCTTGCCCCTCTCTGAATAAATCAGGCAAAATCCCAGTATAGTTGACCTCGATGCTTTCAAACCCATCCGTGAGTATGAATCTAGATTTAAGACTGCCTTCAGATCGTTTAAAGCTGCCTACTTCTACCAAACCGCCTACTCGGAATTTTGATTGGTCATCCTCTATATTTTCAATTGCTTCACTTGGTGTCACATAGTAAAGCAAGTTGTCCTGGAATGAGGCCAAAATCAGACTGATTGCCACGGTCACACCAATGAGCGTAACTAAAATTCCAATGAATCTTTTGTGGCGAGGTAGCATCTTATTCTGTCTGATTCCTATTTTTTATTATCTCGACTACATCTTTATATCTCCTTAGAGCATCATAGTAAGCCAAGAAAAGGGCGAGGGATGAAATAAAGACTGAAGTCCATACATAAAAATTATATTCCCCCATATCAAATATACTCATTTTTTTTCCTCATATTTCTTTCACCCAGTTCGATCTTTTCTCCCTTTTTAATACTTCGGCTGAGCTTGCTCTGCAGATCACTGCAATAAAAAAGAACATGTATCCAATGATCATCATCAAGAGTGGCCATAGCATTTCTCCGACAATCGAAGGAGAGTCAAGTTTAGAAATGGTTGATGCTTGATGAAGCGTATTCCACCACACAACAGAGTAATGAATGATTGGTAAATTGATGATGCCTAAGATTGCAATAAGAGATGCTGAGCGATCGGCTTTTTTCTGTTCTCTGATTGAAGCATGGAGTGTGATGTAACCAAGATAAAGCAATAGCAAAATAAATTCAGAGGTCAGTCTGGCATCCCAAACCCAAGCTGTTCCCCACATGGGCTTCCCCCATAACATCCCTGTGAGAAGTGCGATAGTGGTCATCAATGCTCCAAATGGTGCAATGCTTTTAGCAACAGAGAATGCCACATTTGATCTCCAAACGATTCCTATGATTGATGCAAAACCCATTGCAGCATAAGCACTCATTGATAGATAAGCGCTGGGTACATGAAAGTAGATGATCCTGAATGCATCGCCCATCTGATAATCTTCTGGTGCTATAAATAATCCACCAGCGGATCCTATAAGAATCAATAAAAGACCAAAATAAAGGCACCACGGTTCTATTCTTGTCACAAATCTATAAAAATTTGGAGGGGAACCATATTTATAAATCGCTTTTAAGTCCATGTTCTAATCCATTGAAATTTTGAGTGCTGAGGCTGTTATCCAAGGCCCAAGAAATAAACTGAGCATCATCATACCTGTAAGAAAATAAAGTGGTCCAGAAATATCCAACCCTAAAATTGAATGCTCAATGGCTTTAGATCCAAATATTAAAATTGGAAGTGTTATTGGCATAATAATCAGTGTCATCAAGGCGCCAGGATATCTAATACCAAGTGTGATTGCAGCTGTGAAAGCATTGATATTTATCATGGTCATCGTTGAGAGAAAAAGTGTCATCTGTACGATTAAAATGTCTTTGCCTGTCACGAAATAAATCGTAGCAATCAAACCCGAAACAAGAATAAGAGGTAAAGATGTAAAAAGCCAAAAGGCGAGTGTTTTTGTGAAGATCAAAC
>DMGO01000049.1:0-3785 GCA_003449795.1 Gammaproteobacteria bacterium
AGGAGTCCTATGGACCGAGAACACTACACATCTTGTTGGAGGTTTAAAGTTTGATTCAAATAATGATCTTTGGGCCTTTGACAGCCAGAACTGCTCAGCAATCAAAGTAAACCCATCTGGGGAGCAGATTGAGCAAGCTGATTTTGGTGATCGATCATTCTCTAATGTGAATTTTTTGAGTAATGGAGAACTTTTACTCGGAGAGCATCTCACAGGTGATGAGAGCAACAATAAAGCACTACAAGGTCCAAGAAAATTAGGTACAGTGCTTCCTTTCATGCCGGGGACTGAAAGATATGGAGATGGAAATATCTATAAATACTCTCAAAATGGTGATCATATTGAAACTTTTGAGACTGAAACGCATGGTGGAATGCCAGGATTCCTTGGTGTCACCTCCTCTGCCATTACCCCTGATGAATCAAAGATTATTTATATCTCTGAATTGGGCAATCGTATTTTTCAGTTTGATATAGAGAATAACAAACAATTAGATGATCTCATTGCATATGAGCCCGATAGTGGGAATATGGTGATCGCTATTGCCTTCTCAAATGGAGGTGACTTTTATTCCATCAAAGCAAACTTCAGAGAAGGCTTTTCTCTCTGTCATCATGATCTTGAGTCAGGATCAATTCTTGAAGAAAAAGTCTTGCCTGGACCCGGTTGGGCAACATTGTGCTTATGCAATGATGGCCAACATGCTGTGCTCGGTAACTTCTTTAATGGTCAAATTGGTAAATTTGAGCTGGCATCAGGCCAAATGATTGCGAGCGCTGAAACAGATGTTGAAAGGTCAGTAGCAGGAATAGCCGAGTACTAAATACTTCTAGGATACAAATACTAAAATATTTTAAAAAAGCGAAGGGGCTTCTCTTGTTAAAATATTTTTTCTTATCAAATATCGACCAGTCAATATTGATAGAAATTACTTAATATATTCAAGCTGATCCTTTGTCGCAGAATTTTTTAATTTTGTTAAAAAGTAACTCCAAAGCTCTTTTTCATTCATATCAAGATAATTTATTTTTTTTTGAATCTACTGGCGATATCGAGGCGAAATCTTCTCTCACCCATTGGAGATTTATTATGAAAAAAGAAAATATGTTCGGCGCGTGTGCCTTTGTAGTCATCAGTTCAATGTTCTATGTAGTTGGATTGATTCTCTGACTGAGCACTACCAATCGATCGTTTTACCATTGTAGTTCAGATATGCTGCAGTATTATCAAGATCTATATCCTCGATATTCTCTATCATATCTGACACTGCATCCTCTGTTGATCTTAGAGGAAACGGTATCCCTCTCATAAAATCGGTATCGGTCGGTCCAGGGTTA
Source organism: Gammaproteobacteria bacterium (assembly GCA_003449795.1). Taxonomy (GTDB): domain Bacteria; phylum Pseudomonadota; class Gammaproteobacteria; order Steroidobacterales; family UBA11654; genus CACPJA01. The sequence goes on from DMGO01000049.1 coordinate 1,338, forward strand.
ACAAGACCGACAGCTATCCCTCTGCTTTTGAGTTGAAAAGCCAAATTAACCATGACCATATTCAAAGCCGACTTACTAGACCGATAGAAATACATTCGGCCTGATTCATCATCATATGCCCCACCAATTGAACCTTCACTGCTAGAAACACTGACAATCTTCTTCAAATTACTGCTTTTTATGTGTGGATAGAAAGCTTCTGCCATTTTAAGCGGTGCAACAGTATTGACGGCTAGAACTTGCTCAAATGAATCATAGTCAAGACGACCAAATATTTGATCAGGAATGTATCCTGATATTCCAGCATTATTCAAAAGAAGGTCAATGGATTGCCCTTCCAATTCTTTTGCCAAAGTATCGATCCTCTCGTGATCAGTGACATCGAGTTGTTGAATGGATAGATGACCCGGATATTGAATTTCTAATTGGTTAAGATCTTCAGCCTTTTCTGGTTTTCGAGCTGTTGCGATCACTGTCCAACCCCTTTCGAGATACTGCTTCGTGAACTCCAAACCAATCCCTCGATTGGCTCCTGTAATGAATACTGTTCCAACTTCATCCTCAGCGAATGAATATAGAGGAAAAATGAAAAAAAATGCAGAAATAGAAATTGCGATTTTTTTGAAAATTTTCATTCTAATAGGATTAGCTTAGAGGTATCTTGTCTATAACCCATCCTTTCTGCTCTTTTCTTAGAGGGGAAGGAATTGCATAAGCTATCTTTCCTGAAGCTTCATTTACAGCGTCTGAATCGATTTTCCAGCCTTTCTTCTCCCATCCGCTCAATAGTTTTCTATATCTAATACAAGGCTCATCTGCAGGAACTAGGAATTCTTTTGTATTTGAGACTGGCGTAAATGATGGCTCTACCATTTCCAATACATCTATGTCTTGCTGCGCAACAACCATACACCGATCAGCAATCGGTTTATCCATCGCGGGGTCAAGCATCATTTTTCTCATGTTTACCAGAAATATTTTTACATGATTCTCTTCAACTGGGCACTCAAACATATACTGTCTAAATTCAGATTTCTCATTGAAAACAATATATGTCCACATTTGGTTTGGGCCTACTATTCCTGAGCCTGCCCACCTTTCCTCGCTTGCTTGCTTGAGTTGAGGACCTTCTTTTTTTGAAGCAGGCGATTTAAATGGATGCCAAAAACCAAATCCCCACTTCTTAGCTATTCCAAATCTACTGTCTTCGAATTTAAGCTCATTGACTTTATAGTCTTCATCTTCACCCTCATGGCCATGAGTTGGATGGACAAATTCATTGTGAGCTGCATCAAGACCATTTTCTATAGAACGTTCGTAATTTATTTTTGCTTCATATGTTAAATAATTCGGTCTCCAACCTTCATCGTCTTCCAGTTCTTCAATTGGCATTATAGGTGGTCTTTGACTTTCAGGAAGCTCCCCAAGAAATGCAAAAACGATTCCATATTTCTCTTCCGTTGGATATGCATCTATTTTTGCACGTTTAGGAATTTTCGCGTCTTTCCCTAGCGAAGGAATTTTCTGGCATATTCCTTTTCCATCAAATTGCCACCCATGATATGGACACTGAATACAATCTTTTTTAATCAAGCCCTCAGATAGTGATGCGCCTCGATGAATACATATGTCATGCAATGTATTTGGTTTTCCATCTGAATCCCTAAAAACAACAAAGTTCTGACCCAGCATTCTAACCTTGACTGGCTCATCTTTTAGCTCTTCACCCAAAATTACTGGATACCAAAAATTTATATACACGTTGAACTCCCTATATCACACTCTGATTCTAACTAAAGATCGTACATAATATTAAAATACGATCGTTATAAGGTAAAGGATTCTTAAAATTACAGCTAACCTTGATGTATATTAAATAGATAAAATTTTATATAGGAGCTAAAAATGGCAATGATGCAAGGAAGTAATAAGCCAAAAAAAGAAGGTAAACCTATGGGTGGTCCACCTATTGAAATGATGACGCCAGAGGTGCTTGCGCCACCGACAGGGATAGAGGGACGAGAAGCAGATGTTGCAGAGTCCATGCAGGTTCTGGTGAGAACCATGCAAATTCAAATTCCATATCCACATGATATGAACGATGCACTTTTAAAGGCACATCTTAATGCCGTTCAATTTGCAAAGGATAATGACATGCTTGATAAATACATCGAACATGACAGAGAGACCATGCAGCCACTATTGGAACGGACAAAAAACATGATCGATAAAACAGGCAATAAAGAACTGGCGCTAGTCATGATGTATGAAAGAACAGGCTGCTTTTTTCAAATGTGTCTGGACGCAAAAATTGAACCAGGCAAAAGAACATTTACATTTCCATTTAAAAAGGTTTTGGCTGCTGCGACTCGGTTGGGCCAATTTGATCTGACTGAAGAGGAACTACTCGATAAGTGGTGGAGGCCTAGATATGAAGGCTATGGAAAA
>DMGO01000086.1:0-3440 GCA_003449795.1 Gammaproteobacteria bacterium
AATCTTGGCATTACCACAACACGACCATTCTCATTATTCATTGATTCGATGAAGAGACCTGGAGCAGTCTTTTGAACATCTAGTATGTTCTTAAAGCCTGCAGCTTTAATCTCTGCTGCATCAACTGCTGTAATGGCAAGAGGAGTTTCAAAGATTGATTCTTCCTTCTTTCTTGCTGTTACAGTGATTTCTTCAATAGCAAATGCTCCGTCTTGTGCAGTTGTATTGTTAACTAAACCAAATGACAGAATAACGGCAAAAGCCAATCCTGTATGGAATAGTTTTGATTTGATTTTAAACATGTTTACCCTCATAAATTAGAAGTGTGTGTATTTTAATAATTTGACAGGACGCTGTCAATTTAATCGACAGGACGCTGTCAATTTGACAGCGTAAAAGATTTTCTTCACTATTATTCAATGCTTTGCTCAGAAAAATACATTGGGTTGTTCGCTCTATCACTTTTCATCTCATCAATTTCAATTGATGCAAAGCTCGTCAATTCTGATGGATCATATGAAACTGTTCCACTTGAAAAAGACAATGTGACACTTGCTGTGATTCAAACAGGTATCAATTCCCTTCAAGACTTTGATGATCCAAAAGTGGGGCTTAGAGAGAATCTAGATCACATGATTGAAATGGGAGAAGAAGCCTGTGCACAAAATCCTAAACCAGATTTTCTTCTCTTCCATGAATTTCCTCTGACAGGATATTCATCTGGCAGCCGAGCAGAAAAACTAAAATACACCATTCAGGTTACAGGACCAGAGACATTGGAACTTGGAAAACTCTCAAAAAGATGTGATGCATATCTCATTTTTGGTAGTTATGCTACTGATCCGGACTGGCCGCAACATATTCTTAGCATCAATGCAGTTCTTGGTAGAGATGGCTCTCTCAAAAAAGCATACTGGAAATCAAGAAATATTAAGAGAATTTATCCTGACCGAGAAATCCCAACGACAACCATAGAAGCTGTGAGAGATAAGTATCGAGAAAAATATGGAATAGATGAAGAATTTCCAGTGCTGAAAACCGAATTTGGAAATATTGCTGTAAGCACAGTACAAGGCGATCCATTTATTTTTGCAGCCTTTGCCATGAAAGGTGTCGAGATTATGCTCAGAACGGCAACACTCTTTGATGAGTCTGATGTAAGAGCAATGTCTTGGAGTAATAATTTTTATAGTGCAATGGCAAATATTACCTTGCCTCTTGGTGGTCCTTATAGTGAGAGCGGTGGAAAATCAATAATCACGGCTCCCAATGGAGATTTATTAGCCAAACATCCAAGCACACATGAAGAAGGCATCATCACTGCCCAAATACCAATTGCTGAATTCAGGAAAAATAGAACAATACCCCACTATGCTCTAGATATGGTGCAAGAAGTCTTTTCAGACTACCAGCAGGAGATTCCAATGAATCATCTGGACATGAACCCCAATGAGCTGCCTGAAACAGGAGAAGCCATGAAAGATTACTTCGATGATATCAGTCGATATTTAAATAAATAAAAGCAGGAGAAAAGATGAAATTCAAAATCAGTTTATTAACAAGTCTTGCAGTCTTATCAATCTTTTTCTTTGACATTGCATCAGCATTTGAGTTGACACCGGGTGCAGGGCAACTCAAGGCTCAACGAAAAATCACATGCTCGACCATTGATGACAAACCAATTGTCTATTGGTGGTATGGAAGAATGTATAGCAGAGTTCAAGGAGAGGCTGATCGACTATTATTCCGTGTTGAGGGCATGAATATCAGAGCATGCACAAGCATAAAAGATCCTGAACGTGGTAATGGCTTTAGGATGGTCAGTCGAGAGTTATTGTTTTACCAAGATCCTCAAACTGGTGAAATAATGAATCAGTGGACAAATCCTTGGACAGGGGAAACGGTTGAAGTCCTTCATGTTGCGAATGACCCTGTGAATTGGGGTAGCCAGTTTGAAAAAGATAGTAATGGCAATCCATTTAAAATGAGAAGCTTTAATACCCACGAAGATGATTGGTGGGATACAACAACAGTACCGCTTTTCTATAAAAATCCACTCGGGGGGGACTTTCAGCAATACGTGGGTGGAACTTATCATGCAACAGAAATGTTTAATACAACGGGAAGCATTAAGGATCTTACGGATGACTCTAAAGATACAGCAAAAGCAAGTATTGGTTGGGAAAGAATTTCTTATTGGCTTCCATGGATGAAAATGAATGGCAGAGATGGAATAGTTTACTTCCACACATTTGGTAAAAAATTGGATAGCTATGATGACCTTCCAGGATCAATGAAAGAGATAATCATTAGCACCTATCCAAAATATGATCGCCCTCCTCCGACAGATGATCAAAGGAAGAATGAAACAAGCTGGACATACTTCAAGAAGATGTTGGGAGGAACAGTGAAGGAAAATGAATCAGGACACTAAAAATAAAAAACTATCTGAAAGTATCGAGTTTTTGGCAGACTTTCAGCTTCTTTTTGGGAATATCATTAGAATCAATGGTGCTTTCTTAGAGGTAGCTGAAAAAATTTGTTCAAATGATAACCTCATTACTGTTCCAATTTGGAGAATAATTGCTGTTATAAGAATACGTCCAATGACGGTTTCTGAAGTCGCAAAATATTTAGGTATTAAAAGACAAAGCGTTCAATCAACTGTCAATCAAATGAAGAGAAGAGGATTGATTAACTTGAGAAAGAATCCAAATCATAAAACATCCCCTTTGGTGATTCTCACAAAGAAAGGCAGAGATAAGGTTGATGATATTCTTAAATATCAGAAAAAGTTGACAGATGTTTTTATTGAAGGAATTGATATCACAATGAAAGATGTGGTCTCAAGTAGAGAGTTTCTCAGAGCTCTAAAAGAAAATTCTGAGAAAAATATTTCAAAATTAAACTAGGAGGAAATATGAAAGCTTACATGATGGTAAGAGCTGTCATTCATGACAGAGAAAAATTTGTTAATGGTTATGGTGCAGAAGCAGCTAAATTGGTTGAAAAGTTTGGTGGTAAATATTTAGTAAGAGCACCTGGTGCTATTCCACTCGAGGGCATTGATGATCAACAAAATTCTGTTGTCATTTCTGAATGGCCATCAAAAGAAGCTGCTCAGGATTTCTGGAACTCAGATGAATACCAAGAGGTCAAAAAATTGAGAGAGGGAATTGCAGACTGCTATGTTCTTCTAATTGAATCAGACACACTATCTTAGGAGAGTATTTAATGGGTAATACGATAGTAAAAAGAACCACTCTGATTGTTCGAGATATCGAAAAGTCAAGAGCTTGGTATGAGCAAGTTCTAGAAATGAATGCATATTATGATGACGAGGTTGTATTAAGTGGAACTGGTATGGCTGCAGGAAAAAAAGGTGATAAAACTCATTTGGTCATACTGAAATGTAATGATCCTGTGATTGGAATGATTGG
>DMGO01000013.1:0-7184 GCA_003449795.1 Gammaproteobacteria bacterium
AAATAGGATCATTATGGCATTTGTAATCGTTACTGCGATCATCGTAATCGGAACTGTACTTTGGAACTTTGTATCACCTTGGTGGTTTTCACCACTTGCTTCAAATTGGGGCTTCTTGGATACCACAATATTAATTTCACTAGTGATCACTGGTATAGCTTTTGTATTGATATCAGCTTTTATTTTGTACTGTGTAGTCAAGTTTCGATATCGTGAAGGACATAAATCTGAGTATGAGCCAGAGAATGCGGCTCTTGAGCTTAAACTCACAATTATCACCACAATTGGAGTCATTGCACTCCTCGCGCCTGGTTTGTATGCTTGGAAACTCTACGTTGAGCTTCCAACCGACGCACTTGAAGTTGAAGGCGTGGGTCAACAATGGGTTTGGTCATACCGTTTCCCTGGAGAAGATGGGGTCTATGGAAACACAAGCGGAAGATTGTTTAGCTCTAAAAATACGTTTGGATTAGATCCAGATGATCCTTATGGGCAAGACGACATCCTTATTAGAGGTGGCGAAGTTCACTTGCCAATTAACAATAAAGTTGTTTTTCAGCTCAGATCGAAAGATGTGCTTCATGATTTTTATGTGCCTCAATTCAGAGCAAAAATGGACCTTGTTCCTGGGCAGCAATCAAACCTTTGGTTTGAGCCTACAGTGCTTGGAACGTATGAAGTTGCCTGCGCTGAATATTGTGGTACAGGACACTATGCTATGAGAGGAACAGTGGTTGTTGACACACAAGAAGATTTCAATAAATGGTTGGCAGAACAACCAACTTTTTCTGAAACAATGAATGAGGGAGCCAATGGTGAGCAAATCGTTCAAACATTGGGCTGTGTGGCTTGTCATAGTATCGATGGCTCAGATGGTATAGGGCCTACATGGAGAGATACTTATGGCACCAATAGGGCTCTTGCTTCAGGAGAAACTGTGATTATTGATGATGACTATATAAAGACATCGATTGTCAACCCAATGTTCCAGATTGCACAAGGCTATGCTCCGGTAATGCCGGCTTATGCTACGCTCTCTGATGAGGAGTTAACTGCAATCACTGATTATATAAAAACTCTAAGCGAGTAATTTTCGAAATAAAGATTAGAACAAAAAAATAGACTAAGGAGTAATTCAAAAAATGGATCAAAATTCAGCTACTTATGAAGGTCAAAAAATGTATGACCCTAAAGGTTGGTGGGATACATATGTATTCTCCCAAGACCACAAGGTAATTGCGCTTCAATATGTTTGTGTTGCGCTTGCCATAGGGCTAACCGGCATGTTCCTCTCATTGCTAATGAGAATGCAACTGGGTTTCCCAGGGTTGTTTGAATCAATTGATGCTGGCAGCTATTACCAGGATGTCACCATGCATGGAATGATAATGGTTATTTATCTTTTGACGGCACTATTTCTTGGTGGCTTTGGAAACTATCTGATCCCTCTGATGCTAGGGTGTCGTGACATGGCTTTTCCATTTGTAAATATGCTGAGTTTTTGGATGTATTTCTTATCAGTAATTATCCTGGTTGCAAGCTTCTTTGTTGAAAGCGGGCCGACTGGAGCTGGCTGGACACTTTATCCGCCACAATCAATTCTTGAAGGAACACCTGGAGGTGATGGCGCGGGAATCATCCTCATGCTTGCATCTCTGGCTGTTTTCATTATTGCCTTTACTATGGGTGGCCTTAATTACATCACCACTGTTCTTCAATCACGCGCCAAAGGAATGACGTTGATGAGAATGCCTCTTATTATCTGGTGTATTTTCTTGGCTACATTCTTAGGATTGCTCGCCTTCCCTGCACTGCTTGTAGGTGCAATTATGTTAATTTTTGATCGCGTACTCGAGACAAGCTTTTTTATGCCAGAAATTTTCAAAGGCGGTGAAGTCCTAGATTATGGTGGTGGTAGCCCAGTGCTCTTCCAACATCTTTTCTGGTTCTTCGGTCATCCAGAGGTCTACATCATCGCGCTTCCTGCATTCGGTATTATCTCAGAGCTTATCAGCGTTCATGCTAGAAAAAATATCTTTGGCTACAACATGATGGTTTGGGCACTTATTGCCATTGCCGGTATAGCTTTCATTGTTTGGGCGCATCACATGTATGTTGCGGGCATGAATCCTTACTTAGGGTTCTTCTTTGCAACAACGACACTTATCATCGCCGTTCCAACTGCAATTAAAGTCTATAACTGGGTACTGACTCTATGGAATGCAAATATTAAGATGACTGTTCCAATGCTTTATTGTCTCGCATTCCTTGTGACTTTTTTGAATGGGGGTCTTACAGGCTTATTCTTAGGCAACGTTGCGGTTGATGTCCCGCTGTCAGATACCTATTTTGTTGTTGGTCACTTCCACATGGTTATGGCTGTATCACCTGTACTCGCATTATATGGTGGGTTATACCATTGGTATCCATCCGTAACTGGAAGAATGCTGAATGATACCCTTGGAAAGATTCATTTCTGGATTACATTCATTGGAACATATTTAATATACTTCCCAATGCACTACATCGGATTCTTGGGTGTTCCAAGAAGATATTACTCAAATGAGCAGTATGACTTCATTCCTCAATCTGTCGCAGATCTGAACCAATTTATTACTATCTGTGCACTGATTGTCGGACTGGCTCAATTCATCCTTCTTTATAACTTCATAGTAAGCCTAAAGAAAGGGGCGATTGCTTCTAAGAACCCATGGGGTGCATGTACGCTTGAATGGCAAGCCTTAGAATCACCTCCTGGACATGGAAACTGGGGCGAACAATTGCCAGTTGTGTACAGATGGCCTTATGAGTATGGCCTCCCTGGTGCGACAGCAGACTTTGTTCCACAGAATGTGCCTGATGAGCAAATTACATAAGTATGAATAACTATCCTGCATCAGAAAAAGCATTTCTAGGGCTAAATCATGCTCAAGTATTTGTATATGTCTTGATGACAGTAATCTCTATTCTCTTCTTATTCATTACCAATGCATATCTGTTTAGAATGAACTTTCAAGATTGGAGCCCTGTTCCAATTCCATCTCTCTTGTGGTTTAACACCATATGTTTGGTGCTGGCAAGTGTTGGGATGGCTTGGTCTAAGAGCGGAGCAAAAGCAAGCGACCATCAAAAAACAAAAGTTGGCCTTGCGATGGCAGGTGTTTTTGTTGTTGCTTTTGTTTCTGGTCAAACATGGGCTTGGCAAGAGCTTAACTCCAGTGGTTACTTTCTGTCATCAAATCCAGCAAATACATTTTTTTATTTAATCACAGCCTTGCATGCCTTCCATGTGCTTGGCGGGCTAGTTGCTTGGTTTGTGGTTACCTTTAAAGTTTTCAAGGGGGATGCAACGATGCTTCAACCGGAATCAGTCGGCCTATTGGGTGCATACTGGCACTACATGCTACTGGTCTGGGGTGTGTTGTTTGCGATGTTAATAACAACTTAAAGAGTAAATTATGTCTAACAACCAAACCGTATCTTTTGAACACTCAATTCCTGACAATTTAAAGGGGTTGGTTGCTGATTGGTCTTCAGATGTTCAAACCTTCAGGGTGAGATGGAGTAAGGCCATGATGTGGATCTTCTTGGTCAGTGATACTTTTATATTTGGCTCCTTCCTATGTGCTTACATGGCAGTAAGGTTGACCACCATCGAGCCTTGGCCCCCTACCAGTGAAGTTTTTGCTCTTCATGTAGGTGGAGCAGATGTTCCTTTATTGCTGATTGCAATCATGACATTCATATTGATCAGTAGTAGCGGAACCATGGCGATGGCAGTGACCTCTGGGTATAAGAAAGAGAGGAAGAAAACAGCTTTTTTGATTCTCTTAACAGCACTTGGTGGTGTTGCGTTTGTTGGGATGCAAATGTTTGAGTGGAGTAAGCTTATTTTTGAAGAGGGCATTCGACCATGGGGTAATCCGTTTGGTGCTGCTCAATTCGGTGGTTTCTTTTTTATGATCACAGGCTTTCACGGACTGCATGTATCGATAGGTGTTGTTTATCTAACAATTGTTGCAAAAAGGGTTTGGGAAGGCCGTTATGACAGGCTTAATGATTACCAAATGGTTGAGGTCGCCGGACTATACTGGCACTTTGTCGATTTGGTCTGGATATTTATTTTCGCATTCTTTTATTTGTGGTAGGTCTTAGATATGGAAGAACAAAAACATTTTAAACACCCTAGTTTTTATCCTGGAGATGCGCCAGAAACCGAGCATCCTTTCAGCTTATATATAAGTGTCTGGATTTTACTCTTTGTTTTGAGTGCATTTTCCTATGCTGTCGACTTGGCTGAAATCCAAGGCTATCTAAGGTGGTTCCTAGTCACCGTCTTTGCCTTCTTAAAGGCAGGCCTTGTTGTTGGAGTATTTATGCATATGGCTTGGGAAAGAATGGCATTTTTATACGCAATCATGCTTCCGCCTCTTTTCCTATTGGCTTTGATCGGAATATTGGCCGTTGATGGCGCCTTTGTATACTACATTCGTGATCTCTTTATGCCACTAGTTGGCGAATAGTCTATAAGTAAATTGTGGTAACAAGAAAAGGTGTAGCTGGCTTTACGATTCTGCTCGCCCTATGCGTAATAGTATTTGGAGCCTATGTAAGACTTACAGATGCTGGTTTAGGTTGTCCTGATTGGCCAGGATGTTATGGTTTTGTTACCGTTCCTCAAACTGCCGAGGACTATATTTCTGTGGAACAAAATTTTCCTGGTGAGATTGTGGATGAAGGAAAAGCCTGGAGGGAAATGATTCACCGCTATATCGCCTCTTTACTTGGTTTTCTAATTTTGCTGATGTTCTTAAAAGACTTTTTTTCCTATAGAAACAATAATGGATCATTAAAAGATCTAAAGCTCTCAGCAGCATTGCTGGCTTTGGTGATTTTTCAAGGCATGCTTGGCATGTGGACAGTGACGCTTAAAGTTCATCCGCTTGTTGTCACAGGGCATTTAATTGGAGGCTTAACAACCCTATCTTTGTTGTTTTTCTATTATCGAAATCTAGAAAATAGAGATGAAAAGTTTATTTCAGCTCCTAAAGTGATGATTGCTGGCTTATCTATCCTTACGCTTCAAATCATTCTTGGGGGTTGGACAAGCACAAATTATGCTGCGCTGGGATGTCCAGATTTGCCACTATGTTATGGCGAGGTATGGCCATCAAATATGGACTTTGGGGAAGGATTTCTAAAATGGCAAGAAGTTGGTGTCAACTATGAAGGTGGTCAATTAAGTCCTTCAGCCCGAACAGCGATTCATTTTGTTCATAGGTTGGGGGCGATTCTTGTATTGTTTGCACTTGGGTGGCTAGGACTGAAATATCTTAAACACAACTCTGACCGAATCAGAATGGCATCTAGCATCATGCTCGTTGCTTTATTTGCCCAATTGGCGATCGGCACTCTGATGGTTTGGTTTGGTATACCGCTATTCCTAGCGACAGCACACAATGCTTTTGCAGCCCTGCTTTTGCTTTCTTTTATTAATCTTTTATACACTGTAAAGCTGAAGCAAAACTAACTGAAACAATATGCAAGCAGACCAAATACTTGCCCAGCTGAATGAACAGCAAAGGGAAGCGGTCACATCTAGTGGCTGTAATGTTATGGTTGTCGCAGGCGCTGGCAGTGGAAAAACAAGGGTTTTGGTCCACAGAATTGCATGGCTTATCGCGGTAGATCAGGTTCCTCCACAAAATGTGTTTGCAGTTACCTTCACAAATAAAGCTGCAAAAGAAATGTCTTCAAGGGTTTCTGAAATGCTGGGTTATGAATCGAAAGGAATGTGGATTGGAACATTTCATGGAATTGCTCATCGCTTTCTAAGATTGCACTGGTCTGATGCTGGTCTTGATCAGAACTTTCAGATACTTGATGCGGATGATCAACTTAGACAAATTAAAAAAATCATCAAAGAAAGTTCATTTGATGAGTCGAGATATCCGCCTAAAGAAATAACTTGGTTCATCAATAGCCAGAAAGATTTAGGACTAAGGCCTGATAAAAGCAAAGGGAAAAGGGGTTATGAGCATTATCTTGAAATCTATGCCGCATATGAAAAGCTCTGCCGGCAAAACAATTTGGTTGATTTTGGCGAGCTTCTGCTGCGCTTCTTCGAAACATTAAAAAATAATAAGACTCTTTTAGAGCATTATCAGAATCGTTTTGAGAATATTCTTGTAGACGAGTTTCAAGATACCAATGAAATACAGTATCAAATCATAAAGCTTCTGACAGGCTCATCAGGGAACGCTTTCATTGTCGGCGATGATGACCAATCGATTTATCGATGGAGGGGCGCAAACCCGGACAGCATGCCCAGATTCAGAAATGATTTTCTTGATCCTAGAAGTATTAAGCTGGAACAAAATTATCGCTCTACAAAAAATATCCTTAATGCAGCTAACTCTATTATTTCAAATAATAATGGTCGCCTAGAAAAAAACCTATGGACCGATGAAGGCTCAGGTCCTTTAATAAAGCTCCATCAGAATTTTGATGAGTATGAAGAAGCCTCGAATATTATCGAAACAATTGAATCAAAATCAGGAAAACTCAGGCTCAGTGATATTGCAGTTCTCTATAGGTCCAATGCACAATCTAGGGTAATTGAAGAAGCGCTAATAAGAAAATCGATCCCCTATCGAGTCTACGGAGGTTTCAGGTTCTTTGATCGCGCTGAGGTAAAAGATGCGCTTGCTTATCTTCGGCTGACACAAAATGTTGCTGATGATATTGCATTTGAAAGAGCTTGCAGTGTCCCGCCAAAAGGAATTGGGGCTCAAACAATGGATAAGGTAAAAAATTATGCTCGGGATGAGGGGTTGTGTTTATTTTTAGCTGCTGATCAACTGATACAGTCAAAAGTCTTAAACAATAGAGCAACAAATAGTCTTTCTGCTTTCCTAGGAAGTCTGAATGAAACAAAGAAACTAATCACAGAGCAACCGCTTGAAAAGCAGTTTGAGATAGTCATTGAGCAATCAAAGCTTATCCCGCACTTGAAAGAGAAGAAAACAGAGCAGTCTGCTACAAAGATAGATAACATCATGGAGCTGATTAATGCCGCCCATGGTTTTCGACAACCTTTTGATGATGACGATTTATCACCAATGCAGTCTTTTTTAGCGCATGCAGCTCTGGAATCAGGAGAGAATCAAGCATCTGAGTGGCAA
>DMGO01000026.1:0-2912 GCA_003449795.1 Gammaproteobacteria bacterium
TTCATCTGGCTGTTGGTTATGGTATCGCGAATTCGATCATGGTCGAGGGTATCGATGGAAATATCATCATTGACGCATCTGATAGTGTTGCTGAGGCAGAGGAAGTGTATTCACACTTCAGTAAAATCAACTCAAATCCAATAAAGGCAATCATTTATACACACAATCATGGTGACCATACTTTTGGTGCTGCCTATTACTATAATCTTGATGAAGAGAAACCCATGGTCATCGCTCATGAGTCGACAAGCAAGTATGTTGAAAGAATCATGGGAATTTTAAATCCAATTATCTCAAAAAGAAGCTCGAGGATGTTTGGGACTGAACTTCCTTCAGGTGATGTCATTAATGTTGGAATTGGACCATATCTGGGAGTCTCACAAAGTCCAATTGGCTATATAAAACCAAATATTACTTTTACCGATGAACTAAAAATCAATATTGCTGGTGTCGACATCGAACTCTATCATGCGCCAGGTGAAACCAATGACCAATTATTCGTCTGGTTACCAAAACACAGAGCTCTGATGCCTGGTGACAATATCTATAGAACCTTTCCAAACCTATACACCATTCGTGGCACACCTCACAGAGATGTTAAAAGTTGGGTCAAAAGCCTTGATCACATGCGTTCACTCAAACCTGATTATCTATTGCCAAGTCATACGAAACCACTCGAGGGTGAAGAGGTATTGGAAACGCTCACAATCTACAGGGATGCCGTACAGTTTGTTCATGACCAAACGATCAGGCTTATGAATAAGGGTCATTCTCCAGATGAAATATCACATATGATTCAATTGCCACCGGAAGTCTCCTCATCGCCATTTGTAAGAGAGTTTTATGGGACTGTTCGTTGGTCCGTAAAAAGTATATTTAATGGTTACCTTGGATGGTTTGATGGAAATGTTTCTAATCTTGACCCATTGCCATCTGAAGATTATGCAAGAAGACTTGCCATGCTTTCAGGGGGCGAAGAAAAACTTTTTGAAGCACTGCAAAAAGCTGTCGAAAGTGAAGATATGCAGTGGGCATTGCAATTAAGTGATAGCTTACTGGCATTGAATTATAAAATTGATTCCACAAAAAAATTAAGGCAAGAAGCCATACAATATATTGGAGATCGTGCACTCAATCCCAATAAGAGAAACTACTTTTTGAGCTCTGCCAATGAATTGAATGCCAATTATCAGGCAGAGCCATTGCTTCCACAAACCAGTGAATTATTAAGTGAGATTTCTATAGATATGTTTTTTGATATTCTCTCTGTAAGGTTGAATCCAGAGAAAGCAAAAGGGATCAAGCAAAGGGTGTGTTTTGAATTCGATTCTGGAAATATCAAAACAATAACTTTGAGAAATCAAATTGCAGAAGTCTCATCTGAAAAGACAAATTGCAATATCCTCGTGAAAACAAGCGAACAAATTTTAAAAGAAGCGCTTGCTGGAGTTAGAAATCCAATTATGACTGTGGCTTCTGGTGATATTGATACTGGTGGGCAAAGGACAAATTTCCTGAATTTTTTGTCTAAATTTGCAGAATAAATTCGTTCTATCTTTTTGATTGAAAGAAGCCCTGAATCAAATCCTTGCATTCATTCTCCATCACTCCTCCAATTACATTGATTTTATGATTCAACTTAGGAGAGTTAGAGAGATCAAATGCAGACCCGGCGGCGCCTGATCGTGGATCAAATGCACCAAAAATCAATGTTTCAATGCGTGCTTGAATCATCGCTCCCATGCACATCACACAAGGCTCTAATGTAACAACCAAAGTTCCACCAATCCTATGATTCTTTCTTATTACCGAGGCCTTTCTCAAGACCATAATTTCTGCATGACCAGATGGATCATGATTAGAAATGGTGACATTACCCGATTCTGCGATGATTTGATTATCATGAAGATAGATAGCGCCAACTGGCACTTCGCCATTTGACTCACTTTTAATTGCCTGTTCATAGGCAAGCTTCATGAGCGATTTTGCGTCTGTCTTCAAATCTACTGGAAAACTTTAATCCATGGTTTCAATGTTAAGCTGACCTTCAAGGCCTGCTGCACGATGTTTCTCAGATTCTCTGTAATCTTTATCTGAAATCATCTTTAGCATTGCCTTTTTATTTGGATATTCTGCAATGGCAACCATATCCCATAACTCCTCAGCCTCACCGATTAAAAGTCTGCTGACTTTACCTGAAAAAATGATACTCCCTCCCACTTTTGGTAAGTGAATCGTACTCACCTCATGGGCATAGATTCTATATGCTTCCTCTCCAGTCAGATCAGTCTCTCTTCCATCCTCATAAGATGCTTTTTTCTTGAACTTCAATAAGTTCACCATTTTGATAGTCGACTTGGTATCACCCACAAGAAAACCGGCCATGGCCAAAGCATTTGGTCTGAGTTTATTTTTAACTTTCATAGAAATCTCAATTTCTAGTAAAGCAAACCATCCTTAATGACAACATCAACATTTTCTAATACTGAGATGTCTTCAATGGGATTTCCTTTGACTGCAATTAAATCTGCAAGCTTTCCTGATTCAATTGAACCAAGCTTATCTTCAATTCGAAGTAGTTTAGCCGTTTCCATGGTTGCTGATTGAATGGCTTTCATTGCTGGCATTCCATTTTCAACCATATAGACAAATTCTTTCCAATTGGTGCCATGCTTTTGAACTCCTGCATCTGTCCCAAATGCAATTTTCACTCCTTTTTCATAAGCTTTTCTGAAAGTGTCGCTGATTTGTGGGCCAACACTTGCAGCCTTTGGTCTCACAATTTCAGGAAAAAAGTTATCTATCTTTGATTTCTCTGCTACGAATTCACCCGCTGAAATAGTTGGAACATAGTAAGTCCCATTTTCAATCATCAGATCCATGGCTTCAAGATCCATAAATGTGCCATGCTC
>DMGO01000026.1:3292-14726 GCA_003449795.1 Gammaproteobacteria bacterium
TGCATGAACTGCAACCCACATTCCGTAATCTTTTGCAGCACTCACAACAGCATCGACTTCCTCTTGAGTAAATTGAGGGTTTTGACCTGATTTTGCTACACTCAAAACACCTCCCGTTACCGTTATCTTGATCCCATCTGCGCCATCTTTATATCGCTGTCTTACAGCCGCATAAACCTCATATGGTCCGTTGACAACACCTTGCTCAGGCACTGGATAGTCGTAATCATCTACAGCTTTACCATTAGTGGGATCTGCATGACCGCCTGTAGTCGCAATGGTTTTCCCTGCAGCAAATATCCTTGGACCGGCCAATTTGCCTGAATTGATCGCGTCCCTGAGACTGATAGCGACCAAACCACTATCGCCAACCTGTCTGACCGTAGTAAAGCCAGATTTGAATGTTACATATGCATGTTGTGTTGCAAGTATAGCCTGCATTTCACGTTCAACTTTTATAGGGGCCTGTGCTTTTGATTGATACTCCTGACCAAAATGGACGTGCATATCCATTAACCCTGGTAATACTGTGTGATCTCTTAAATCAATGTAGTCTTCAAAATCATTAGAGGGTATGAAGCCCTTTTTTATATCTGAAATTATATTCCCATCGATTACGATACTAATTCTTGATTGCACCTGATCAGATTTACCATCAATAAGTTTTCCCGCGTGAATCAAAGTTTTCGAATCAACATCCATGTGTGCAAATAGGAACACACATGAAAACACGAACCATTTGAGTTTCCTTATTGAATTCATTCTTCTCCCTCCAACAATTTTTTACAAACAAGTGATTGGAGTATGAACTTCATACTCCAATCTCTAATATAAGATATTAACCCTGAAAAAGGGATTTTGCCTAATCTAAAGGCTCAGTCACTTCAAGAGGAACCATGACATGGACAAACTCTGTGCCTTCCCACATGACGTAAGGTCCACCAGCATAAGGATCCGTTGGTAAATCTTTGAGCAGTTCTTGAGGCAGTAAAAGCATCAAGTGTGGACCTTCAGCTACCCATACCCCTTTGCTCTGATCTGTATTGAACGGTTCATTGTTATCTACAGGTATATCCCCAACCAACATATATGACATTCCGAATGTTGCTTGATTGGGATCATATTCATACGAGAGACCCATTGTGCCTTTCATATATTCTTGCAGCCATTTCTGCCAAGCAGGATCAACACACATTGGATTCACATTTTCATTTGGTGGTGTGCCAGGCATACACACCCAACCATTCGAGCCTTGTTTTAGAAGCGTTCCATCGTGAGATATTATTGTTGCTTCACCGCTTACATTTTCTGGTCCAGCTGACATGGCAATCTGCATGATTTGTTCTTTTGTATACCTTTCATGAGTGTGTCCTTCGTGTGTATAGACATCCATGGATAAAACAAAAATAAACAATGAAATTAGTATTTTAATTTTCATTCATTTTTCTCCAATTAATAATAATCCTCTTAGTGATATGAAACTAATCTTTGGGATAAAAAAAATCAAATAAAATTTTTTAAAGTATCTAAATCTCGATTTGACCATCAAAAAATAAAGAGGTATGACCTCCTATTTTAATCCTGTCAGTTGAAACTTCGCAGAACAATTCCCCACCTCTTTCTGATAGTTGCCTGGCTTTGATTTTAGTTCTTCCGAGTACGCCTGACCAATAAGGGATAATAAGAGTATGAGCAGAGCCAGTTACAGGGTCCTCATTAACTCCGTATTTAGGATAAAAGCAACGAGATACAATATTACCCTCAGAATCTTTTGAACTGGCGATAGCTCCTCTGGAATCGAGTTTACTTATCTCTTCATAATTTGCATTTATTGACTTAATTTTCTCCTCATTATCAAAAATAAACAGGTAATCATCTGTACCCCTCATGACTGTATCTGGAGCGAAGCCAAATAAAGTCTCTGAAAAACCTTGTTCCAATACTTCTGGTTTATCTTTTGGAAAATCTAGAAAAATTAGATCTCCAACTTTCTGTGCTTTAAGCAAACCCCTCTTTGATTCAAACACAATTTCTTCAGAATCCTTAGATTTCAATTCATCAAATAAAACTCTTGCAGATGCAAGAGTCGCGTGACCACACAAGTCAACCTCCCTTTTTGGTGAAAACCAGCGGATACCGATTGGGTCATTCGATAAATTTAAGAATGCGGTCTCTGATAAGTTATTTTCAGCCGCAATAGAAAGCATGAGCTCATCTGAAAGCCATTCATCTAACAAACATACAGCAGCAGGGTTGCCTGAGAATAGCTCACTGGTAAATGCATCCACTTGAAACATCTTAATCTTCATAATAGTAGTGATCGATTATGAGATAGGAGAAGAGTGATGTACTTTTATTTTCAGAGTGTCGCCCACATTAATCAGCAAGAATGTAAAAGCTACCTTGATCATTTCATCTGCATCGATGGGCTTAAAATTTAACGTGCCCATGGCGACAATTGAACCGTCCTCTTCGATGGTATTTAACTCTTCTAATGTTATTTCTTCCCATGGTTTCAAAGCAAACCCATTATCCTCAGCAATATCACCCTTAATAAAATATGACAAAGCTAAATCTTTTGAATTCCTGAATATCACTTCTTTGGTCAATGTGGGCTTAAATAAGACATCACCGTTATCAAAGGCATAATGAGATGAAATAAATTTTTCAGCACATTTTTCATAATCACCACCTTCAAGATAAACTCTTCCTATTTCTATCACGCCATCTTTCCAAGAAGTTAAAAAAAATTTTATTTGATCTAAGGTCATTGAGAATCGCTTCCTTTTTTATAGCTATTATATGCTTTCAGAATTATTTTTCTTGTATCTGCTGGATCTATCACTGCATCAATTTCAAGATGTGCAGCCGCTTCAATTGCTTTTCCTTTTTCATAAGCAGATGCAACCAATTGATCAAATAATATTTCACGCTCTTTTGGGTCCTCAACAGCATCCAGCTCATTTTTGAATCCAAGCTGAACAGCGCCTTCTAATCCCATTCCACCAAATTCACCCGTTGGCCATGAGGCAGAGTATATTGGCTCATGAAAACTACCACCCACCATTGCCATTGCTCCCAATCCATATGCCTTTCTGAGGTAGATAGCCACTAAGGGCACTGATAGTTTTGCTCCTGTTTTGAAGAGTTTACTCATCCTGATTACTGCAGATTCTTCTTCACTCTCAGGGCCCACCATGAATCCTGGAGTGTCAACTAGAGAAACGATTGGAATACTGTGCTCATTACATAATGTCAAAAATTCCGATGACTTCTCTGCAGAACTTGCATCAATTGCACCACCCAACTGCTGACAATCGCTTGCCAATAGTGCAAAAGGCTTTCCTTCTAATCTAAAAAATCCAGTCACGACACTTCTACCAAAATTTCTTCTTAGTTCTAGGAAAGATCCTTGATCGCAAATAACCTCTATGATGTCTCTAATTGGGTAACCCCATTTTCTGTCCTCTGGAATTGCTTCTCTTAGTGAATTTTGCTCACTTAATTCAAATGACTCCTCTTCGCCTTGAAAATAACTCAACAATTTCTTTGCAATATCAGTTGCTTCCTTTTCATCTTTTGCTAAATAATCGATGGCACCATTCATTTCATGCATTTTAGAAGGTCCGATATCAGTGGGATCATATTTACCTAGACCGCCTCCCTCGATCATTGCGGGACCGGCCATTCCAATCCAAGATTTTTCAGTGGCTATCCTAAAGTCAGCGGTGCCGAATAATGCGGCATTGCCGGCAAAGCAATATCCATTATTGACTGCAATTCTTAATGAGGAACCTGTTAGGCTTGCCCATCTAGAAAATGTGGGTACATTCAATCCTGCAATCTGTGTCTTGACATCGACATCACCCGGTCTTCCACCTCCACCTTCAGTGTAAATAACCACAGGCAAACTATATTTTTTTGCTTTGTCAATGATTCGATCGAGTTTGTGATGATGAAAGTAACCTTGTGTTCCGGCGAGAACGGAATAATCATAAATGATGGCTACTGCGTGAGAATTTTCTTTACCAATCTCATTTGAATTGATTTCACAGAAACCAGTGATTACACCATCAGCAGATGTCTCTATTTGCAGAGCATCGTATTCCTTTCTTGATCTTTGAGCCGCAACTGCGAATGCTCCAAACTCAATGAAACTGTCCTCATCAATTAAATGCTTAAGATTTTCCCTTGCGGTCCTATTTCCAGATTCATGCCTCTTTAATGCAGCTTCTTGCCGATGTTCATCGCTCAACTTCTCAAGTCGAGATAAGAAAATATTAAATTCTTTGTTTTCACTCATAGGCATTTGATTAAGAGTGAGTCATCTTACAATTATGTATTCATGGATGTAAATTGTTAAAAAATTTGAAACACAACTATAAAAAAACACGAATAACCAAATTCATTCCAAAAATTATCGCTTAAAATGAAATCAATACACTGGTTTAGAAACGACTTACGATTAGCTGACAATCCAGCTCTGACTGCTGCATCAGGTAATGATCTATTACCTATTTTTATTCTAGATCCAAAGGATTCAGAGAATATGGGGCAAGCATCGAAACTATGGCTTCATCATTCTCTTAATAAACTCAATGAATCTCTTGATGGTAAATTACAATTTATTTATGGCGATACAATTGATGAGATCAGAAAGCTGGTCAATTCTGAAAAAATAGATGCCATATACTGGAACAGGGTATTCGAGCCCGAACAAGAATTAAAAGATCGTGACCTGATTAACTCACTTCAGATCGATTATCAGATATTTAATGGGTCACTCTTATGGAAACCAGAATCAATTCTCAAAGACGATGGAACACCATATAAAGTATTTACTCCTTTCTATAGAAAAGGATGTGTGAAATTCGGAGAAACACCAAGAGAACCTTTGCCCAAAGCCAAACTCAACTTTTTCCATGCCAATAAAAAGTCATCACTTGATGAACTTAATCTTCTGCCACTTCATCCATGGAAAAACAAAATTGAATCAAAATGGGATATGGGAGAAGAGTCTGCTATGAAAAGAGTGGATGATTTTCTAGAGAGCGGAATTCAAAATTATAAAGAAGGAAGAAATTACCCATCGAAACGTTTTGTTTCCAGGCTTTCTCCTCATCTTCACTTTGGTGAGATCTCACCCAATCAAATATGGTTTAAAGCGAGAGCGATGGGTGACGATAAAAACATCGATCATTTTTGCAGTGAGTTGGGCTGGAGAGAGTTTTCTCATTATTTAATTCACCATTTCTCATTCATGCTGGAAGAAAATCTAAACAGTAACTTTGATGCATTTCCTTGGGAGAATAATACCCAACTCATTGAATCATGGAAGCGAGGTGAAACTGGGTACCCAATTGTTGATGCTGGAATGAAAGAGTTATGGGAAACCGGTTATATGCACAATAGGGTGAGAATGATTGTTGGATCATTTCTCGTCAAAAATCTGTTGACTCATTGGAGCTATGGAAGAGATTGGTTCAATGATTGCTTGGTTGATGCTGATCTAGCCAATAATACTGCGAGCTGGCAATGGGTCGCTGGAACTGGAGCCGATGCAGCACCCTACTTCAGGATTTTTAACCCAGTAAAACAGGGTCAAGATTTTGACAAAGATGGTGAATACACGAAAAAATATTTGCCTCAACTTTCTAATATGCCAGATAAATATTTATTCAATCCTTGGGAAGCACCTAGAGAAATACTGGATGATGCTGGCATCAAGCTAGGCGAGAACTATCCTCATCCAATTGTTGAACTGAAGTCGTCAAGAGAGAATGCATTGGCATCATTTGCTCAAATAAAGAAGAAAAAATGAGAAATCTCTGCGTAATCCTTGCAGATCAACTCAATCAAGAAATCTCATCATTGAATGATTTTGATAAAGATATCGATGAAGTATTGATCTGTGAATTGAAAAAAAATTTCATTGACATCAATCACCACAAAAAGAAAATCGTCTATCAAATATCCAGCATGAGGCATTTTAGCAAAGAGCTGGATGCTCAGGGTTTCAAAACAAACTATCTCAAACTAGATGATCCAAAAAATCAAAATAGTTATTCATCAGAAATTTCAAAGCTCGTTCTAAAGAAAGATATTGATCGCGTCATTGTTACTGAGTCATCGACTCATACAGAGATGAAGTCAATACAGGGGTGGCAAAAAATCATAGGAAGAAAAGTTGAGATCAGAAAAAATAATCTATTCATCTGTGATACCGATGAATTTGAGTCTTGGGCACAGGGAAGAAAAGAGTTGAGGCTTGAATTCTTTTATCGGATGTTGAGAAAAAAACATGATGTTTTAATGGATGGCAATCAACCCGAAGGCGGTGCTTGGAATTTTGATAGAAAAAATAGAAAGCCTTTAGCAAAAAATACTTCGGTCCCAGAAAAATATGCTTGCGTTATTGATGATGAGACTCAAGGTGTAATCAACCTAGTCAATGATGAATTCTCAGATCACTTTGGAAGTACTGATGACTTTGTATTCGCTGTTACAAGAAATGAGGCACTTGAAGCTTTGCATCGATTCATTGAAGAGAGGTTGATTTGCTTTGGTGATTATCAGGATGCAATGATTGCAGAGGATCCTTGGTTATTTCATAGCCATCTGAGCATGTACCTGAATAATGGCTTACTCAAGCCCAAAGAATGCATTGATCTTGCAGAAAAGGTATTTTATGAATCAAAAGCGCCCATAAACTCTGTAGAAGGTTTCATCAGGCAAATACTTGGCTGGAGAGAATATGTTAGAGGCCTTTATTGGCTGAAAATGCCGAATTATCGAATTCTGAATGAGCTTGCTGCTGAAGTTTCTCTGCCCTCCTTTTATTGGGATGCAGAAACAAAGATGAATTGCTTGAAAACGAGTATCGAGAATACAAGAGATAATGCATACTCACATCACATTCAGAGATTAATGGTCCTGGGTAATTTTGCTCTCATCGCAGGCATCAAGCCAAAAGAAGTAAATGAATGGTTTCTATCAGTATATGCAGATGCATATGAATGGGTTGAACTACCTAATGTTTCAGGAATGGCATTATTTGCAGATGGAGGAATCATGGCATCAAAGCCTTATGCATCCTCCGGTGCTTATATCAATAGGATGTCCAATTACTGTAAAGATTGTCACTATGATGTGAAAGAAAAAATTGGGAAGAAGGCATGTCCCTTTAATTACCTATACTGGAACTTCCTAGATAGGAATAGAGAAAAACTTTCTTCGAATCGTCGACTAGGGCTTGCTTATAGAAACTTGAACAATATGTCTGAGGATCAATTGAGTGCTGTAAATGAGAGTGCTCAGATTTTTTTTAGTGTGCTGAATCATGAAAAAATCTGATCTGCCCTCAAAAGTCTGCCCGGTCTGTAAAAGATCATTTAATTGGAGGAAAAAGTGGAAATCAGTCTGGGACGAAGTGAAATACTGCTCCAAGAGGTGTCGTACAATAAAAAACCTTTGTTAGGATAGAATTCTAAGATACTTTTTCACCAGCAACTGCTGCTCTTTGGAGTCTCCTTGTTTGAGGGTAATAATCTGCAACAGCATAGTGTGAAGTACAACGATTATCCCAGACAGCTATTGTTCCTGGCTCCCATTTTAACCTTACGCAAAATTCAGGCTTTTCAATAACACCATACAAGAAACTCAGCAATGCTTGGCTTTCGTCTTCTTCTAAACCTTCTACCGATTCTGTAAAAAACTTATTTACAAAAAGACATTTCTTGCCTGTATGTGGATGAGTTCTTACAAGCGGATGTGATACTGGAGGAAAGTCCTTCTGGAATTCTAATTTCTTTTCTTGACCATGCTCCCATTTAGAAAAGATCGGTTCATAGTAGTAGAGAAGACTGTGCTTACATCTTAGCGAAGCTAGAAATTCTTTCATAGAATCAGACAATGACTCGTAGGCCGTTTCATTGCAGGACCAAATGGTATCTCCTCCTTTATCTGGAATGATTACGCCTTCTAGAAAGAAAAGAGCAGGAGGCTCCTCTAATCCTGTCATATCTTGGTGAAATGTATTCAGATAAGGAGGTTTTTCGCTGTTCGTTTCTATCACCAAAAGATCTTGATATTTCTCGGATAGTGCTGGTTGAACAAAAGGAGGTCCAAATCGTTTAGCAAGATTTGTTAACTCTTCCCCCTCGAGATTCTGATTTCTGAAGAAAAGGACCTTGTATTCATCGATCGCATCTTGGATCGCTTTAACAGAACCTCTGCTGGATAGTGATGAGAGGTCGACATCACTGACCTCAGCACCTAAAACGTTTAATGGTTTAATGTCCATCATTCCCCTCTAAAGATTTAGGATATTATCCTCGTCGAGATAAAAAGAATCAATCTTTTGAAACCATATCCTTTATCCAAAATGGTACATAAAGCAGATAAAAAATCACTATCGCTATTGGAAACACAATAGCCATATGAAATGGAGGATCAGGAAAGAAGTTCATCAATGAATCAGCCTCAGGTTTATCCATCAGATACCAGAAATTTGCACCGAGCAATAGATTGATGAAATAGATAAATACCATGAGCATGACACTCACTCCAATGACTTTATGCACATCCTTAAGGAAGGGTCGTTCACCGAGTGCAATCACTGCATAAAATACTCCAAGCAAAATCAATGTGTGAGCCCAAAAGAAAGGGAAGAAAACTGGGTTTGGAAAAGCAAAATCAACATCGGGCGTCAATAGAGCCATCGTTGCCCCCCCTAAACCCCAAAAGTAAGCACAATTAAAATATATCTTTTTTCTTGAAATCAAATAATAGGCAATGGATAAGGCCGATAGATCACACATGTGCAAAGGGAATGCTTCTTGCCAATTAAGATTGAATGAGAAGGTATTCAGCACCTGCTCAAATGTATGAGCTAAAAGCAATACAGACAGTGAAACTCCTATGATCTTCTTTGTCTCTGATGATTTCTTTTTGAAATATACAGGTATAAAGAAAATTAAAGCAAAACAGAAAACTAAAGTGACAAGGTGCTGTATCCCAAAGAGTTGAAAAGGCTCTTGATGCATTGCTTTATTATTCCCCTATTTGTGTTTAATTTGAGACAGTCTCAATACTCATCATCAGAATACAAAATAACAGGAAAAAGTACACATCGATCTAGAAAATTTGAGACTCTTAAATCTTCACAATTCTTTCATATATGGAACTCAAAAAAATATATAATTACATCAGAGAAATTTGCAGCAATTAGCTAAACAGTCTCTCTGAGTAACCCAATTATCAAATCTTCAATCCAAAATGCTTTTGGAAGAGAAATGTAATTGGTAACCCAACCCCTAAAAATCTCTAATTAAGGAGTAAAGAAAATGAAACATTTCATTAAATTGAATCTTGTAGCTATTCTGTTGCTGCCAACATTCGTTTCTGCAGAAAATTGGTCTTCAATAGAGTCAGATACAGCTATTTACGGAAGAGTAGTGAAAGTAAAAAATACAACTTCTACTGATACCTGTAAAAAGCTAGCTGATAAATATGGTGCAGTTGCCTACAGCATTGATGCAAAAAAAGGCAAATGCAGTGTACTTAAATCAGTGAGATCAACTACCAATAAAGATGGATTTACCTCGCAACGCAAAGTGAGCAACTAATCATCTTTATATAGATCATAAAAAAACCCTCCTTATGGAGGGTTTTTTTATGCATGTGTCATGGATGTAGTTTTCTTATAAACTTCTATCTTATGAGTATTTATTTGATGATAAGGATTACCCATTAAGTTGAATATAAAACTAAAGAAATATCTATCTAATGCTGGTTACTGCTCCCGCAGGAAGGCAGATCAATTCATTCAGGATAACTCAATACAAATCAATGCAAATGAGGCATCCCATGATTCCATTCTTCAACACGGTGATGTGATCACAATCAATATGAAGAAAAGCGTTGTAAATCTAAAAACCAAGACAGAGATATTGATCTATCATAAACCCGTAGGAGAAATTTGCTCTTCAATCGGTACCAAAAAAAATAGAAGTGTTTACGAATCACTGCCTCCAAGAAATGATGGCAAATGGATTATGGTTGGAAGATTGGATGTCAATACATCAGGGTTACTTATTTTTTCAAATAACGGTGATTTGGTGCAAAAGCTTTCACACCCAAGCTCCATGATTGAAAGAAATTACCTATGTAGGATCTTTGGTAACCCAACCAAATCTCAAATCAATAATCTATTGAATGGTGTTGAGATTGATGGAAAAAGATCAAGTTTTGATAAATTGATTTCAATTAATAAAAAATCAAATGCACAAAATACTTGGTATAGAGCAACCCTTCACTCTGGAAGAAATAGAGAAGTCAGGAAACTCTGGGAGTCACAATCACTTCAAGTCAGCAGATTGATACGTATTGGTTTTGGGCCAATTAAACTTCCAGAAAATCTTGGATCAGGCCAATATAAGACCCTTGATAAAAATGAGATAAAAAGAGTGATGAAACTAGTTGGTCTAGAAAATTAGGCCTTTGAGACTGATTCAAGTATTTCCTCAGCTAGGTGATTATTATGATTCATGACAATGACTTGTGACCTAAAAAGCGCCAAAAGCTCAACAATGAGTATAAAAATAATCAGCAATGTTCCAACGAATACATATTGTGTAAATATGATCAGGCCAATTCCGGATGCAAGGATGATTAAGTTAATCACCCCTCTTAAAAACTTGCCGAGATAAAAATGATGGAGTCCGGCAACCAGAAGGTAATTCAACACTGCATATGTATCATGATCCTTTAGTGCAGGCTCTAATAATGAATAATAATGCTTTCTTTGCTCATCACTCAGATTGCTTACTTTCTCTTTCAAATGTTGGTTTTTATACTCAACCAACTCTTTATTCAATTTTAATCCTTCAAACATTTTCTTTTTCAATAACTGAGTCTTAGTTATCTTCCAAGTGTCACTATCACAGTTTCTCTATTCCAAAATAGCAAAAATCTTCTGTTCTCAATTACTTGAAACACAACTTGCCATCCATCTGCCGCTTCTCTATTCAGGGTGACTTCTAACTTTTCCAATGGCAGTCCAGAACTTCCTAAGAAAACAGTCCCTAAACCGCCTTCCATGACATGTATAACTTTGTATTCTTTGTAAGTCATCACTTTCTCCAAACAGATAAATTTTTGTTAATATTAACAGATGTTATCCACGCCTGACATCATTGATCAATATCCAGATTTAGAAACATTGATCGAATTTAAACATTTTGGTGGAAGAAGGTCATTTCATGGAGAAATTCAGACCGTTCAATGCCTCGAAGACAATAGCTTTGTAAAGAAAGAATTGAGCGAGATGTCTGAATCTGGTGTCCTCGTTGTCGACGGAAATGCTTCGAAGAATTGTGCACTCTTGGGAGATCTATTGGCTCAGATGGCCAAAGACAATGGATGGTCAGGAATC
>DMGO01000150.1:0-6802 GCA_003449795.1 Gammaproteobacteria bacterium
AAGTATTGATTTGTGGTAGTGGGGTCAATGAACATTGGCAGAAGGATTGATAAGGATATCAATACTGTGAGTATGAAATTGGGCCACTCTATGTTGTCTTTATTTGTAAAGATTTTTTGATCCTTGAATTGAATGATTATTAGTCTAGGTAAAAAGAATAATTAGTCTAGGAAAATCGAGTGATAGATTTTCTTAAAATAGTGAAACCCTATTTTCCATTTCTTACGAATTTTAAGTATGATATCACCTCAAAATCATGTACCAGACATCAAAAATTGTAATCAGCCCAAGGGTCAGAAAATCCCCTTATTTTGACTCTACAATGAAGTATGGGGCATCCGCTTTCACGATATACAACCACATGTATATGCCGATTGTGTTTGAGGGACCAGAAAAAGACTACGAGAACTTACTCAATGGAGTTCAACTCTGGGATGTGGGTGTAGAGCGACAGGTCGAAATCAAAGGACTTGATGCAGCAAAACTTGCACAATACATCACTCCTAGAAACATCAATAAATGCAAAATTGGACAAGCATTGTATGCACCACTTCTCGATTTTGAAGGTGGTTTTATAAATGACCCAGTGATGCTTAAACTTGCAGAAGATCATTTTTGGTTCTCACTTTCTGATAGTGATGCTCTATTGTGGATTCAGGGTGTCGCCTCAGGCAAAGACTACGATACAGAGGTCACAGAACCAGATGTTTCTCCCCTCCAGATTCAAGGACCAAACTCAACAGAACTCATGAGCAAGGTATTTGGAGATTGGATAGATGATCTCGCATTCTATAAATTTAGAGAAGTCAATCATCAAGGAATACCAATGGTAATAGCAAGAATGGGTTACAGCAGAGAAAGGTGCTATGAGATTTTTCTTCAAGATGGAACCAAGGGAAATGAGCTATGGGAAATGCTTTGGGATGCAGGTAAAGAACTGAACATCACCCCAGGCACTCCAAATCAAATATTCAGACTAGAAGCAGGCATACTCAGCTTTGGTGCTGATATGCACAGAGAAAATAATCCTTTTGAAGTCGGTTTGGATTGGATGATAGATCTCGATCAGGAAGATGATTTTATTGGCAAAGAAGCACTCAAAAGCATCAAGGAAAATGGGATAACAAAGAAATTAATGGGCGCTGAGATTCAAGGACCGAAAATGGAGTTCTTCAATGAGGAGAATTTAGATGTCTCTGTCAATGGGGAAATATTAGGCGCGATGATGTCCGCGGTTTACTCACCAAGATTTGAAAAGAATATATGTTATATCATCCTTGATATAGATCACGCCATTGTTGGCAAATCAGTTGATATCCATTCACCTGATGGCGATCTTAAGGCAGAACTTGTTGAGCTACCCTGGATAAAAGAAAGAGCTTAATATGGACCAGTTTCACCCCCCTGTAAAAGATATGATCTTTGCCCTAAGAGAGGTCGTTGGAAAAGGTGACCTAGATTCTAATCTCGGTTTTGAAGATTTTAATCGTGAATTTCTTGAAACAATTTATGAAAGTGCTTCAGAAATAACCTCCCAGATCATAGCTCCGACTAACAAAGATGGAGATAGGCATGGGGTTTCTATCGAGGATGGTAAAGTCTCAGTGCCAAATGGTTATGCACAAGCATATGATGCTTATGTCGATGGTGGATGGCCAACATTGAGTTGTAATCCAGAATATGGCGGGCAAGGTATGCCTGCATCAATATCAATGCCAGTAAATGAAATGGTTATGGGGGCCAATTTTTCGTGGGCTCACTTAGTG
Source organism: Gammaproteobacteria bacterium (assembly GCA_003449795.1). Taxonomy (GTDB): domain Bacteria; phylum Pseudomonadota; class Gammaproteobacteria; order Steroidobacterales; family UBA11654; genus CACPJA01. Next base: position 1,767 of record DMGO01000150.1, read on the forward strand.
CTTTTAACAAACTCAGCAATCAGAGCTGTTGATGCCCATGCAAGTGAAGAGCTAAAAGATCTCTATTTAGAAAAACTCATTTCTGGGAAATTTAGTGGCACTATGAATCTCACAGAGCCTCAGGCAGGGTCTGATCTCTCAGTTATGAACACAGTCGCTGAACCAAGTGATAATGGTTACAAAATTACTGGTCAGAAGATATTCATTACTTGGGGAGAGCATGATTTATCTGAAAATATCATCCATCTTGTATTAGCAAGACTTCCAGATGCACCAGAAGGGGTAAAAGGAATCTCACTATTTCTGGTGCCTAAATTTAAAATGAATACAGATGGAACTTTGGGTGAGCGTAATATGCTGAAGGCTGTTTCTGTTGAACATAAGCTAGGTATTCATGGTTGTGCAACCTGTGTGATGAGCTTTGAGGAGGCCGAAGGCTTTCTTATTGGAGGACCTAATCAGGGGTTGGCTTGTATGTTTACAATGATGAATGACGCCAGAATTGGAGTAGCTTGTGAGAGTGTTGCAATTGCCGAAAGGGCCTACCAACAGGCTGTGAATTATGCAAAAGATAGGATTCAAGGAAGAACTGAATCCAGTCAATCTCGAGTTTCAATTATCAATCATCCAGATGTGCGAAGGATGCTTCTTAGTATGAAGTCATTGATCGAGGTCATGAGAGTGTTGGTTTATGAGAATACATTTGAGTGTGATCTCGCTGAATCGAAATCAGAACACAATCAACGTGCAGATCTTCTCACACCAATAACAAAGGCTTGGTGCAGTGAATTATGCCAAGAAATAACATCTATAGCGCTTCAAGTTCATGGTGGGATGGGATATGTTGAAGAAACTGGAGCAGCACAACATTTCAGAGATGCCAGAATTACAACGATTTATGAGGGAACGACAGGCATCCAAGCAAATGATCTCATCGGCAGGAAATTCATAAATGACAACGGCTCAGCAATGAATCAGCTATTAGATCAAATTGAGAATGATATAGGAGTCTCAAGTATTGAAGGCAATCTCAAATCAGAACTCAATCATGCAATAGAAAAATCAAGAAATGTTTCTAAATTCATTCTAGAAAATGCTCAGAAAGATCCAAATTTAGCTGGCGCAAGCAGTTACAACTTTTTAATGATGATGGGTTATCTGGTTGGCGGATGGATTGCATCCAGAAACATTACTGCTGCAAAAAATAAAATGAAAGAGAATGATGATTTTGAGTTTTACAATGCAAAAATCATTTCCTCTACTTTTTATATTGAACAATTTCTGCCACTTGTTACGAGTTATGGAAATGCAGTCATGCATGGTTCTGAATCGATGATGTCGATGCCAGATGAACAGTTCTAATTTCTAGTTAGTTTCAAGTATTCTTTGAACTTGTCCGAAGTACTCCCCAGTTATTTTTGACCACTCAATCCTCAACCAGGGCGTAAATTGATCTGGATTATTCTCTATTGACTGAGATAGGTCATCTATTGCCAGATACTTCCAATCATCTATTTCATTTGGATCAATATTTGGCATTTCATTGCATGCACCTATGAAGACATGGCACAACTCGTTTTCACTGCCAATATTTCTAAATTTTTCCTGATATTGAAACTTGAATAAGAAATTAAGTTTTGTTTCTAGTGATAATTCTTCTTTAATTCTCCTGTGTGCAGCATCTTCGATAGATTCCCCAAGCCTTGGGTGGCTACAGCAAGCGTTGGACCAAAACTGACCCCAAAGCATTTTTTCTTTGCTTCTTTGTTGCATTAGCACTTCTTTTTTATCATTGAATATGAAAACAGAAAATGCTCTGTGAAGAATTCCGTCTCCAAGGTGACAATCTTCTTTCAACTCTGAGCCTATCTCTTGATCATATTCATCGACCAAGATCAATTTATCCAAATTGTTTTCAGTCATTGTTTTGCACTGGAAAATGAATTGATCTGAATCCCTCATGATCAAAAGCTTCCACAATATCTGATGGCTTATCTGAAATCGCAATGATTGCACCTCCACCACCTCCACCAGTGAGTTTTGCTCCAAATGATCCTGCATCTCTTGCAATGTGAACCATTCTTTCAATTTCAGATGTCGACACCTGAAGTGTATTCAGAAGACCCTGATTGAAGTTCATTAACTCACCAAGTAGTTTGATATCATTGCTTTGAATCGCCTGAATCCCTTTAAGAACTATCGCGTCAATATCATTAAATATGCCTTCATACATATCTTGATTGCTTTCCCATTGGCTTCTTACATTTGCAACCGTTTTTGCAGTGAGCCCTTCTGAATTTGAAAATGCCAAAACAAGATCGAATGGTTTTTTGATCTGCAGACTTTCTTTAAGTACAGTTTCACCCTTTTTATAGATTATGGGGTGGCCGTATGTTGCTATCGTATTATCAATTCCGCTTGGATTTCCATGCGCAATTTTTTCAGATTCGTATGCCATATTGTTGATCTCTTCGTCTGTGAGATTCATCTTGAAATGTTTGTTCAGTGCCTTAATAATTGAGACTGCAATCACTGCAGATCCACCAAGGCCCATACCTCTAGGGATATCTGAGAAGACCTCAATTTTCATTCCAGTATGACTGAGATTCATTTTTTCTAAGATTAAAGCTGCGGGCTTTTCAAATGATTGACGCTCTTCAGGTTTTTTGTCTAGGCGATATTCAACCCCCCAAGATGGAATCATGAGAAGGACACCATTATCTGCTTCTTCTACTTTAACGCGGATGTTAAGAGGCACCGGAACTGCAATTGCATGACGACCATAAACCACAGAATGCTCACCCAAGAGTATGACTTTACCTGAGGTTACTGCATCAAAATCCTCTGTCTTTATCGGCTCTCTTTTTGTCAGATTTTGAACAATTTCTCTAGCCTTCCAAACTTTGATATCCCCACTGATTAATAATTCCTCAAGAACATCATCGAATATATCATGCGGTGTATCCGCTGCTTTTACTACATTCCTAGCATGCAGAGTCATGTGACCCTTTTGAATACCGTCAGTTGATAAAGCTTTTAGGGCCGAGAAGTTTTGAGCGAGGCCGACAGCGGCCATCACACCAGAAAGTTCTGTAGCTGATTCAAGATTCATAATTCTTAGATTCAATGCCACTGCAGGATTTGACTCGATGGGTGCTCCAACAATTCCTACTTTCAATGGAAGTTCAATTGAACCAATCAGGTCTCCATTCTCATCTTTTTTCCATTCAGAGAGAGAAGAATATCTGCCATGTCTAGATGCATAAGCATGTGCGCCAGCCTCTATCGCTCTCCAGTCATTTCCTGTGGCAAGGGCAACTGCATCAATTCCATTCATGATTCCTTTATTATGGGTAGATGCTCTATAAGGATCTGCTTTAGCAAAGTCAGAAGCGATGATGATTCCATCTCTGATTTGTTCAGGATCATAGCCTTCTTTTGATAAAGAATGCAATGGGATTCTCATTGTTGCTTTAGCAATTGACTGATCAGTTAAGTTTGACAAGATTCTAAGGAAAACTTTGCCCTCTGTAATGCTTTCAACCAATGGCGCAATACCCTCACACATTCCATTGACCAAGTTTGCACCCATTGCATCCTGAGTATTCACATTGATGTTTAGTACAAGCATTTCTTCTTCAAAAGATTCTAGAGGGTAAGTTTTGATTGAGAAATCAATTGCTCCTCCCCCTCTTGCTACCATTCGAGGATGAAAACTATTGGCAAGATCTATGATTTCTTGTTTGCGAGACATAAGATCATTTCTTGCTTGGTCTAGATTTTTTATCCCAACAACTTGGATTTGACCGGTAAGAATTGGATCAGAGCAGACTGTTCTAAATCCACCTCCCGATCTTGAGATTTTTGCAGCTGCACTCAGTGCTGCAACTATTGAAGGCTCTTCAACAGCCATAGGAATTACATATTCTTTGTTATCAATCAGAAAGTTAAGCCCCAAACCTATTGGCATGCCCATCACACCAATCACATTTTCAATCATCTTATCTGCACTGTTGATATCCAGTTGCTGCTGTTGATTTTTAAGAAGTTTATAGTCTTTTTTTGAGATTAAACCTTTTTCATAAACAGCATCAAGACGCTCATTGATGGGCATCTTATAAAAATTTGGGATCCTAGATTTATCCATAAAATTATTACTCACTGTCTAAACAGACGATCAGTTTACTCAGAAACTCATCAATTGTGAAAAAATAAGACCTATTGAGATGCAAAAAAACTTTTCCTGAGTTAGATTAGTGGGTCGGAGTAAAAAAAGAATGGCAGCTAACAGAAATAAACCATGGTTAAAGAGTTACCCAGAGGGTACACCAGAATTTATTACCTTGGATCCAAGAAAAACCATAGTCAAATTATTAAATGAGGCTGAGTCTAACTATCCAGATAATGATGCTTTCGTGAATTTTGGAGTCTCGTTGAGTTACAGGGATGTTCAAACCAAATCAAAGAAATTCGCAGCTTACTTGCAAAATGTTTTAGGGCTAAAAAAGGGAGATAGAATTGCAATGATGATGCCAAATTTATTGCAATATCCCGTTGCTATTTTCGGTGCATTGCGAGCAGGACTCATTGTTGTTAATGTCAATCCACTCTACACCCCACGAGAACTGGAGCATCAGTTAAGAGACTCTGGCTCAAAGGCAATATTGATTTTTGAAAACTCCGCACATGTATTGAGCGCTGTCATCGAAGATACAGACATCGAGCATGTCATTATTACCAAGATTGGTGATTTCTTAGGTCCCATTAAAGGATCGCTCATGAACTTTGTAGTGAAATATTTAAAAAGAATGGTTCCTAGATATTCTTTGCCTGGAAAAATTGATTTTAAATCAACACTGGGAAGGCCAGTAACAGATTTAGACGAAGCACCAATTTCAATTGATGATTTGGCATTTTTGCAATATACAGGCGCAACCACTGGACTTTCAAAGGGTGCAATGCTCTCGCATGGTAATGTGATTGCAAGTCTTGAGCAGCTTGAAGCAATGTTGGTTGATGTGATTGATGAGGATGGC
>DMGO01000062.1:0-2786 GCA_003449795.1 Gammaproteobacteria bacterium
AATCTTTGTAATCCTTCCGTCACCAATTTCTATTATGTTATCGATGTGGTTGCTCAAATCAGGGCCAGGATCAATCACAGAGATCTCTTTACTGCCAACCATATAAGTATTTGTTCCAGGGCCAGTAAATATTCCGCCATTATCTGCAGTGATTCTATTTATATCATCCGATATTTTAGTGATCCTCATATCCATCCTCTCCAGGCAACAATCCTCTCCATTTTCCATTTTCAATGAAGAATTTGGGTTCAATTGCAGGTATATCTATTGGGTTAATACTTTTTTTGGCAGACATCAGCTCTTCAGTATTTTTAAAGTTTGTAATAGATTCTAAATTCTTAATCGTAGGCATTATCAAGGAAACCTTTCCATTTTCATAATCTTTGAGCAGGTCATTAATCCCAAACCAGTTGCTATCCGTTCCTTCAATGCCGTCATGCCTGAGTGCCATATCTTCATTCAATGATGTTAGAAAAAATCGCGTTGTGTATCTTTTTGTTTCTACATTTGGAGTAATCCAATGGGAAATATAAACGAGGCGACTGAGGTCTATTTTTAGATTCAGCTGAATCAAAATAGACATGAATGAAATATTTTCATTGAGTAAGTCATTTCTTAATTTCTCTAAAGTTCCTAATTCATCATCTGTTGGTACGAAAACACTATTGTCTTCTCTATTGGCAATGAGGGCGCCTGATTCTTCGAATGTTTCTCTCAATGATGCAATCCAATAGTGAAGTGATTCCTTATCATTATTTAGTATCCCTTTTGCATCAGATTCTGTTAAGCCTTGGCAAAAATCTTTTTCTGCAACCTCTTTGTCTTGGTTTTCTATGATTCCGCCAGGAAAAACCCATATCCCACCGAAATTACTTTTCTGCGCTCTTTTCATCATAAATACTTGAATGCCGTCACATGAATCTCTTACGAGCATTAATGAACTTGATGGGGTCAGATTATCTATCGATGGCATTTCTTCAAACTCAAAGTTACTTTGTTTCAGTGAGTTGATCCATGATCATCTTTTTGATTGGCCAAACGTTGTTTCCAAGTCGAAGCGCAAACCGTCTCATAAATTTTGCAAAGGATCTTTCTGAGTTAAAAAGATCAACGATTAAATTGGTTCCGTAATAGAGTGTTCTGGTATTCATTTGATGAGTTTGGTTGTATTTTTTTAAATTCTCCTTTGTGTAGAAATCTTCATTATTTGACTTTGCTTCATTCAGGATCCTTGTCAATGTATCTATTCCCCTTAATCCGAGATTAAAACCATGTGCAGTTACAGGATGCATGCCTACAGAGGCATCTCCTACAAGAGCAAAACGTTCTGCATGGAAGTGATCGGCATGTGAGGCAAACAATGGATAAGAAAATTTTTCGGATGCAATCGACATTTTTCCAAGTCGATGATTGAATCTCTCTGCAATATCTCGGCTGAAAACAGTATCATCTTGATCCAGAATGTCTTTTGCTTTGTCGCTTTGAACGGTGATTACAACAGAGCATTGTTTTCCAACCATAGGCAATACCGCTAGCGTTCTGCCATAATGAAAACACTCATAAGCAATATTTTCATGATCAAATTCATGATTCATTTTGCAAACAATCACTGTTTTACCAAAATCTTTCACTTCGGCAGGAATTCCCATCTGTCTCCTTGATCCTGATAGTCTTCCATCTGCTGCCACCAGCAACTCACCATGAATGGTTTCGCCTGAGTCTAATTCAACTTCTACTCCATCAAGATTAATGAGAAAAGACTTTGAGCTGCTTTGCTCTTTAAATGTGATCATTGGATCGTCAATGATGGAGTTAAAAATTGCTGACTTTATTTTATGATTCGGTATCAAATAGCCAAGTGTTGATTGATTTGTATCTTCAAAATCAAAATGTAAAGAATAGGGCGAATGACCATTGACAACTTTTGCCTCTTTTAATTCAGAAATACAACTCTCATCAATCAAATCCCATGAGCCGATATCTTTGAGAATTCGTTTTGAAAAATGTGTGATAGCAACTTCTCGCCCATCATATGGTGGAGAGGAAAGATCTTTTGCACTCTGTCGATCTATGACACAAACACTAAAATTTGCATTGGATAATGATTTTGCAAGGCTGAGACCAACTGGTCCAGACCCTATAATAATGATGTCAAATTTATTCATGTTATTTCGATATTGGTGTGTTATCTAAGCATTCTAATTATAATGTCTATCTGACAATAGGTTAAATTGTATGAATAGCTATAAACAAATTTCGGTTGAAGAATCAAAAGAGATGATCTCTACGGATATTTACTTGTTAGATATTCGAGATGAAATGAGCTTTGCAAAAAGCCATATTTCTGGTGCTGTCCATCTTACTAATGAATCTATTGATGAATTTTTAGTTGATGCAGACAAGAATAAAACAACAATAGTTTACTGTTATAAAGGAATATCGAGTTTAGATGCTGCTAAATACCTATCTGATATAGGTTTCACTGAGGTTTACAGTATGCAGGGTGGTTATCAAGAATGGGTAGATTCAGATCGAGAATCTTAAAAAAATAATTTCATGTTTATCGTGATAATTTTCAAAGTTTCTCATCGTGATTTTATCCTTAGATAAAATGCACGATGAGCTTGCTTTATTATCAATTATTTCTGATATTTTTCTGCTTCTTCAGAACCATCAGTAGCGGTGCCCTTGCTGTATGAGTGAGCTCCCATTCCAGCTAGATCGCCATCTTTTACTATAAGATATTGATCCCTTATGGCATTACCATCAATGAAACATTCAAGTAT
>DMGO01000077.1:0-2819 GCA_003449795.1 Gammaproteobacteria bacterium
CTCAAAGATCATTCTGCCGGTCTTAATTGTGGCCGCTGGGATTACATATTCAGCTTTATAAAGAAATTTAGAAACCATGAAAAATTTCTTTTACCAAATCGAACCGAAGTAACAATGGAGCGGCATTTCTTGAAGAGTTATGTCGACTTACTTATTCAAACCTGTCACAAAAGAAATGTTCATGCGATGGGTGGAATGGCAGCTCAAATTCCAATCAGGGGTAATGAGGAACAAAACCAAATTGCCATGGATAAAGTTGCTTCAGATAAATCAAGAGAGGCAAATGCTGGCCATGACGGAACATGGATTGCTCATCCTGGATTATCTGATGTGGCGATGAATGCATTCAATCAAGCAATGGGAACATCTGCGAATCAAATATCTAATAAAAGAAATGATGTTTCAGTATCGGCTCAAGATCTCATCAAGGTTCCGAATGGAAGCATCACAGAGGAAGGTTTGAGACAAAACATATCAATAGGCATTCAATACATTGAGGCATGGCTTTCAGGCAATGGATGTGTACCAATAAATAATCTAATGGAAGATGCTGCTACCGCAGAGATATCCCGCTCCCAAATATGGCAGTGGATTCACCATGCTGCAAAGACAACAGACACCAATAAGGCCATCACAGAAGAGTACTTCTCTAAGACACTAGATGAAGAAATGGATCAAATGATCGCGTCAAGAGGTTTTGAAAGTGATTACCTTCAGCCAGCAATCAATTTATTCAAGGAAATGTCAACGGATTCAGAATTTGATGAATTCTTAACATTGCCAGCATATAAACACCTCTAATCAAGGAGAACGCAATGGGCGATAAAAGAAACTATACCGATGAACACGTTAAATCACTCCAGGGATCTGTAAGGATTGAACATACATTGGCAAAAATGGGTGCTAAACAGCTGAGAGATCTATTCGAGAGTGAGCCCTATGTAAATACCTTTGGTGCATACAATGGCCAGCAGGCTGTTCAGCATGTAAAAGCAGGACTCAAAGCCATCTATGTTTCAGGATGGCAAGTTGCAGCATCTGCCAATAGTAATAATGAAGTATACCCAGATCAGAGCTTATATTCAGTTGATTCTGTACCCAACGCGGTGAAGAACATCAACAATGCATTTCGCAGACAGGATCAAATTCAAGTTCAAGAGGGTAGAGAAGGTTTTTATTATGCTCCAATCATCGCTGATGCAGAGGCCGGTTTCGGTGGCGCGTTAAATGCTTATGAATTATCTCGTAATCTTATCGAGGCAGGGGCAGCTGCCGTTCATTTTGAGGATCAACTATCTGCGGAAAAGAAATGTGGTCACCTAGGAGGGAAAGTCCTTATATCCACAAGCCAAGCAATTAGAAATTTAAATGCTGCAAGGTTGGCTGCAGATGTTGCACACACTGATACCTTAATTATCGCAAGAACAGATGCTGAAGCAGCAAAATTACTGATGACCGATGTAGATGATATTGACAAAAAGTACATGACAGGTGAGCGGACCTCTGAAGGTTTTTATCAAATCACAGGTGGACTAGATATGGGCTGCGATAGAGGACAAGCTTTTGCTGAATATGCTGACCTCGTTTGGTGTGAAACTTCTAAACCTTGCTTGAAAGATGCAAAGAAATTTGCAGATGCAGTTCGAGGAGCACATCCTGATCAACTATTGGCATATAACTGCTCGCCAAGTTTTAATTGGAAGCAGCATATCCCATCTGAGACTGAATTAGCTGAGTTTCAAAAAGAGCTCGGGAAAATGGGCTTTAAATTTCAATTCATTACACTTGCTGGATTTCATTCTACAAACTTTGCTGTCTTTGATTTTGCTAGAGAATATAAGAAATTAGGCATGTTGGCTTATAGTAAGCTTCAGGAAAAGGAGTTCGATTATCAACAGTATGGTTTCACGACTGTTAAGCATCAGGCAGAAGTTGGAGTCGGTTACTTTGATGCAATCAGCCAAGCAGTTGGTGCAGACAGTGTTGCTGCATTAGCAGATTCAACTGAGAGTGAGCAATTTGGGTAAAAAAAGAGCCCCATCATGGGGCTCTTTTAAGTGCTTATATAATGATCGATGATCTAGTCGTATAAGCCGACTATAATTGCAAGAGCAAGTGCACCAACTGCACCTGCATCACCTAGCATATTGACTGTATCTGCAAAATTAGATGCAATTCCGCCTACAAAAGGAACATCTCCAAAAACAACGCCAGCAACTACTCCTAGAGCGATTAAGCTAACAACGATTCCTGTGAAATCCCCAATCCATGCTTTGATATTATTCATAACTACTCCCCTAATAAGTAATAATTTAGAAATTTACATTAACAGGTATATCAAAACTATTGTTTTTTTGTCAAAGATTAGCGGTACTTTTTTGAGTAATCTGCCTTTTCCAATAATCAATTGAATCTAGATTATTATGATCCCAAGGATGAAAATCTTTCCTAAAGAACTTTAACCATGGAATAAGAATTCTTCTGAGAATTCCAGGTTTTAGAAATAAGAAATTAATCCCATCTATCCAAGTTCTTATTTTCCATAATTGGCCATCATTTTTTAGCATAATGAACATAGACCTGAAAGTGTCTTTCAGTATGAAAAAAGTTGCAAAAATTAGTGCTTTTCTTCTGCCCTTTATTGTTCCGCCAACTTGTATGTATACATCAAATGCAACAGCCTTATGTTCTGATTCTTCCAACGCATGCCAATACCAGAGCTTAGCAACACTTTTGCCTTGATCAGCAAAATGATCTTTATTCTTCATTAAATCATCAGCCAATATTGCAGTGAGATGTTCTGCAGCAACTGTAGCAGC
>DMGO01000032.1:0-7912 GCA_003449795.1 Gammaproteobacteria bacterium
ATGAGTTTCGGCTCAATTTCCCCAGAGGCGCATGAAACTTTGGCTATTGCCATGAATAGAATTGGGGGAAAGAGTAACAGCGGTGAAGGAGGAGAAGATCCCGCAAGATATGAGCCAATGAAGAATGGTGACTCCAAATCTTCAGCAATTAAGCAAATTGCATCAGGCAGATTTGGTGTTACAGCAAACTATATTGCGAACGCACAGCAGCTTCAGATTAAAATTGCACAAGGAGCCAAACCTGGTGAAGGAGGAGAGCTGCCAGGAAGGAAAGCGGATGAAAAAATTGCTTCAATTAGATACTCCACGCCTGGGGTGGGCTTAATCAGCCCCCCTCCTCATCATGACATCTATTCAATTGAAGATTTGGCCCAATTAATTTTTGACCTAAAAAATGGAAATCCGTCTGCTGACATCAGTGTTAAGTTGGTCTCGGAGAGCGGAGTAGGAACAATTGCTGCTGGCGTTACTAAGGCGCATGCTGACCATATTGTAATCTCTGGCGATGTGGGCGGGACAGGCGCATCACCTTTGACCAGTATTAAGAATGCAGGTATGCCATGGGAGCTGGGACTGGCTGAAGTTCATCAAACTTTGATTATGAACGATCTAAGAAGCAGAGTCACCTTGCAAACAGATGGCGGCCTGAAGACAGGCAGGGATGTAATCATTGCAGCGCTACTTGGTGCTGAGGAGTTTGGTTTTTCTACAGCGCCATTGATTTCCCTTGGCTGCATTATGATGAGAAAGTGTCATTTGAATACATGTCCAGTTGGAATTGCTACTCAAAACAAAATACTTAGACAGAAATTTAATGGACAACCAGAGCATGTTATTAATTACCTATTCCTAGTTGCTGAAGAGGCAAGAGCAATCATGGCAAGACTTGGGATAAAGTCCATTGACGATCTCGTGGGAAGGACAGACCTTCTATCAACTGAGAAAGCAAAGCATCATTGGAAATCAAGCCAGCTAGACTTAAGCCCGCTTTTGGTGAGTGCAGATGAAATCAGAAGCGATGTTGAGATAAGGAAAACAATTGATCAGGTTCATGATATAGAGTCGGTCATAGACCACAGTCTGATCAAAAATTGTAAAGATGCACTTAACAAAAAAGACAGAGTTGAGCTTGACCATGAGATAACAAACCTCAATAGAGCTACAGGTGCAATGCTGAGCCACGAAATTGCAAAACTATGGGGAGAAGAAGGACTGCCTGAAGACACTATTCGGGTGAACTTTTCTGGTTCAGCAGGCCAAAGCTTTGGAGCTTTTTTGTCAAAAGGAGTGACCTTTAACTTATCTGGCGATGCCAATGATTATGTTGGCAAAAGTCTTTCAGGAGGTAAAATTATCGTTCAGCCTCCAGAGAACACCAACTTTAAATCTGAAGATAATATCCTTATTGGTAATGTCGCACTTTATGGCGCCACCTCAGGTTTTGGTTTCTTCAGAGGAATAGCGGCTGAACGATTTGGCGTTAGAAATAGCGGAGCATGGTCTGTTGTTGAGGGTGTTGGTGATCATGGTTGTGAATATATGACAGGCGGAAGGGTTTTGGTTTTGGGAGAAACTGGTGTCAACTTCGCAGCTGGTATGTCTGGAGGAATTGCTTATGTCTTCGATCCAAGAGATGAGTTTGAGCCCAAGTGCAATACTGGCATGGTTGAACTTGAAACTCTGGAAGACGAGACCAGCATTTCGGAAATACTCAGGCTACTCGAGCTACATCATGAATATACTGATTCACCATTGGCTGAGGCAATCATGAATGACTGGGATAATAGCTTGAAGAAGTTTATCAAGGTCATGCCAATTGATTACAAGCGTGTCATGAACGAAAGAGCAGAACACAATGAAGAAACCGAATCTATCTTTGATGTGGATGATAGAAAGTCACAAAGGAAGGGGGTATAGAGATGGGCAAACCAACAGGCTTTATGGAATACCCAAGAAGAAAGACACCCTGGCGTGATCCAGTGGATCGGGCATTGGATTATTACGAAATTTATACTCCTGCAGAAGAAGAACAGCTGAAAAAACAAGGCGCGAGATGCATGAACTGTGGCGTACCATTTTGTGAATCAGAGCATGGGTGCCCGATCGATAATCTAATTCCAGAATGGAATGATTTAGTCTATAAGGGAAAATGGAAAGAGGCATATGAAAGGCTTACAAAGACCAATAATTTTCCAGAGTTTACAGGAAGGGTTTGCCCAGCACCTTGTGAGGGAGCGTGTGTTTTGGGCATTAATGAGCCAGCAGTCACGATTAAAGATATCGAAAACTCAATCATTGACAGAGCTTTTGAAGAAGGCTGGGTCAAAGAGCAGCAACCAGCTGAATCAACTGGCAAAAAGATTGCAGTTGTAGGGTCAGGACCAGCAGGGCTCACCGCAGCAGATCAGCTTAATAAAGCGGGACACTCGGTCACAGTTTTTGAAAGAGAGGACAGAATAGGAGGTCTTCTTGTTTATGGAATTCCTAATATGAAGCTTTCAAAGAGTTTGTTGAATCGAAGAGTTAAACTACTGGCGTCTAAGGGAATTGAATTCAAGACTAATTGCAACATTGGAGTTGATATCTCTACTGATGAGATCAAAAAAGCATTTGATGCTGTTTTGATAGCAACAGGCTCAACTATAGCAAGAGACCTGACTATTCCTGGAAGAGAGTCCGGCAATATACATTTTGCAATGGATTTTCTGACTCAGAACACCAAGAGCTTATTAGATAGCTCATTGTCAGATGGTAATTACATCGATGCCAAAGATAAAGCTGTGATTGTAATTGGGGGCGGCGATACTGGTACAGATTGTATTGCTACTTCAATTCGCCATGGATGCAAAAAAATGGTCAATATGGAGATCATGAGCAAGCCTTCAAAAAGGAGGGGTTTAGACAACCCATGGCCACTATGGCCAAACATTTTGAGGACTGACTATGGGCATGAAGAGTCAGAAAAAAGATTTGGATCTGATCCAAGACGCTTCTCATTGATGAGCAAAGAGTTTACTAGCAAAGATGGACTTGTGACTGGCCTCAAGACAGTTGAGATTGAATGGGTCCAGGAAAAGAATGGAAAAATGAAAATGAAAGAAATTGCCAGTACTGAAAAAACTTGGAACGCAGACTTAGTGTTGCTTGCACTTGGATTTATAGGCCCAGAACAAAAGATACTCAATGACTTTGGTGTTTCAATAGATGATATCGGAAATATTGATTCAGCCTATGGAAAATTTACAACCAATGTTGACGGAGTCTTCTCTGCTGGGGATGCAAGAAGAGGACAGTCTTTAGTGGTTTGGGCTATGAATGAGGGGCGAGGCGCAGCTCTTGCAATTGATCGATATTTACAAGGGGCAAGCAGACTTTCGGCACCAATGATTAAGCTTGGTTCATTGAGAGACTAATTTGAAACAAAAGTCATAAATCTCATGCCCCAAAACAACTCCTCTTTCTTCAAATTTTGTGCTCAACACTCTTTCTGAAAAACCTTTTTTCTCAAAGTCTTGCCTCTCTGAAAAAAGAGCATCAATTTGTTCCGCATAATTTTCCCAGTCTGTAGATATATTAACCAAGCCATTGGGCATTAGCTTTTTCGAGATAAGCTGAATAAAGTCACCATTGATGATCCTTCTTTTATGATGTCTTTTTTTTGGCCATGGGTCAGGAAATAGCAAATTAATCTTACTGATAGAGGCATCCACTATTCCAAATTTCAGTACTTCGACCGCATCACCGCTTATAATCTTTAAATTCTTTAAATTATTTTCATCGATTAATTTTAAGCAATGCCCTATTCCAGCATCATAGACCTCTATACCAATGAAGTGTGTTTGTGTATTTTTATTTGCCACAGATACCAGCAACTCGCCATTTCCAAAACCAATATCGATGATCAAAGGACTTTCAGGATCGCCAAGAAAGCTATCAGGTATTATCCCAAGGTCTGCTGAATATTGAATGCCATATTTGGGTAAAAGATTCTCTAATGCATATTTTTGAGAAGATGTGATCCTCCCTTTTCGTCGAACAAAACTTCTAACAGGCCTATGGGTTGAGGAGTTGTTCACGTAGATCGAGGATGGCTTGTTCTTCGATTTGTCTCACTCTCTCTAGGGAAACATTAAATTTCTTTGCAAGCTCTTTGAGGGTTACTTTTTCCTCAGTTAACCATCTGAGTTTCAACACTTCTTTGCTTCTGTTATCGAGATTATCCATTGCTTCGCTTAGTAGCTCTATATTGCTCTCAAGCCAATTTTCCTTTTCTACAAGGCTAGATGGGTCACTATTTGGCGCTGGCAAGAAACCAGCAGGACTGACGTAAGAATCATTGTCATCTTCTGGGCGATCAAATAATACATCCTTGGAAGCCAATCTTTGTTCCATGGTCTCTACATCTCTTGTTTTTACACCTAAGTCATTAGCAATTAGGCTTTTCTCGTCATTGGTTAACCAACCTATTTTCTTTTTTGAATTTCTGAGCTTAAAAAAGAGTTTTCTCTGTGCTTTTGTTGTTGCAACCTTAACAATCTTCCAGTTATCAAATACAAACTCATGTATCTCAGCTCTAATCCAATGGACAGCATAGGTAACTAGCCTTACTCCTTTATCAGGATCAAATTTTTTGACTGCCTTCATTAGGCCGACATTTCCTTCTTGAATAATGTCAGCGAGAGGCAGGCCATATCCGCTGTATGTTCTTGCTATGTGCACAACAAAACGCAATTGAGAGAGAACCAATTGTCTAGCAGCATCAAGGTCATTATTCTCTTTGAATTTGACAGCAAGTGCATGCTCTTCTTCTTTTGTTAAGACGGGCGCTTGATTGACAATACTGATATACGCTTCTATGCTCCCAATCGGGCCCAGAAGTTGTATTTCATTTTTTATTGCTAAATCACTCATAAATAACTCGAAAATCATTTCGAGGCAGTAAATATTAGCACTCTCTGACCATGAGTGCTAAAAATATAGTTAAATATTTTAAAAATACTATATATATCAATAAATTATAAGGTTCAATAAATCATTAGTTATGGTAATATTTAAGCAAAATCTGCGCAAAAAAATGACGACATCAAAAAAAGTAAGAAAGGTTAGAATAATTAGCGGTAAGCACAAAGGCGTTTCCCTTTCTGCAAATGATGATCTTGTTAAACCCACGCCTGACCGTATTCGAGAAACATTATTTAATTGGCTTTCTGCTAGCATTGAGGGGTCACGTGTTTTGGAATTATTCGGTGGCAGTGGATGTTTAAGCGTTGAAAGTGTCTCCAGAGGCAGTAACTCAGCATTTTATATTGATTCCTCAAAAAAGGCCTGTAGCGCCTTTAAGGATTCACTTGTTCGATACAGAATCAACGATGTAGTGGTTAAATGCAAAGACTCAATAGAAATGATTCAAATGAGTAATACGCAAAAGCCATTTGATATCATTTTCCTAGATCCGCCTTATGGTCAATATGATTTAATAAAAATTATAGACACGCTTTATGATCATTATTGGGCTTCAGACTCAAGCAAAATTTATCTCGAGTCAAATGAATGTCTGGATAAAATAGTATCTTCAAAATATCAATTAATTAGGGATTCAAAGGCTGGAAATGTATATTATGGGATCCTAAAATTAATAAGCCAAAATAGTCTAAAATGATCGCACTTTACCCAGGAACATTTGATCCAATTACAAACGGACACTTCGAAATCATTAGAAGAGCTTCAACAATTTTCCAGGTTTTGGTAGTCGGCGTTGCTATCAGCGACGAAAAAAAACCTTTGTTTGAACATGAAAAAAGGCTTGCCATGGTTAATGAAGTCTTGAATGCTTTTAGCAATATTGAAGTACAGCCTTATGATGGATTAACCATTGATTTTGCAAAAAAGATTGATGCAAGAGTCATAGTAAGAGGGCTTAGATCTCCTGCTGATGGCCAATATGAATTTGAACTAGCCAGCATGAACAAAAAGCTTGCTGATGACATTGAGACTGTTTTTCTCAGCAGTGGGGACCAGAATGCCTTTTTATCATCTTCCTTAATTAGACAAATCGCACAAGAGGGAGGCGATATATCAGATTTTGTTCATCCAGTGGTTCACCAAAATCTTTCCGAAGTCTACAAAAAATAAAGCATGGCAAAGATTCTCAAACTTTTAATAGTTATCAATCTGGCATTCTTTTTTGGTGAATCCATTCATGCAGAGGGTTTTAATAAAGCAGGGATTGCAACCGCACATCCATTGGCAACAAAGGCAGGCTATGAAATTCTTGAAATGGGAGGAAATGCTTTTGATGCTGCTGTCACTGTTAGTGCAGTGCTTTCAGTTGTCGAGCCATACAGCTCTGGCTTAGGAGGGGGAGGCTTCTTTCTTTTGCATAATGCAGAAGATGGTCAATCTGTTTTCGTTGACGCCAGAGAGAAAGCGCCCTCAATGGCAGACCGAGACATGTACCTTGACGAAAATGGTGATGTGCTCAGAACCGCTTCTCTGAATGGCCCACTGGCTTCTGGTATACCAGGATTGCCGGCAGCTCTTCATCATGTTGCAAATAATCATGGCAGTATGCCCTTATATAAACTACTAGAGCCCGCTATTCGGCTTGCTCGTGATGGTTTTCCTGCTTATGAAAGGTTAATCACTGCATTGAATGTTGCAAAAAAATCAAGAACGCTTTCCCCAAAGTTTAAAGCAGTATTTATGCCAAATGACCAGCTTCCAGAAGTTGGACAACTTATAAAACAGCCTGAACTTGCAAAGACCCTAGAAATCATTGCTTCAAATGGACACGATAGTTTTTATAGCAGTTTCTTTACCCAAAAAATGATTGATGAAGCAAGACAAGATGGTTCAATCTGGTTAGCAGATGATTTTAAAAACTACTCAGTGGTTGAGAGAGAGCCAATAAAGGTAAACTTCTTGGGCGCACAACTCACAACCGCTCCACCACCATCATCTGGCGGCACAACAATCGCAACTATTTTGAACATAATCAGTGAATTTGATTTTATTCAAATGGATATTTCCACAAGAACTCACTTGGTGGTTGAATCAATGAGGAGGGCCTACAGGGATAGAGCATTCTTCTTAGGCGATCCTGATTTTGTTGACGTGCCTATAAAAAAGCTCACTAGCAAAGAACATGCTTCAATTTTGGCTCAGTCTATAGATATGAACGCAGCAACCCCAATACATGAAGATGATCAGCTGGATGAAAAGTATGCATGGAATGAGGGTTCGCACACCACCCATTTCTCAATTTTGGATATGGACGGCAATCGAGCTGCAGTCACACAAACGATAAACACATGGTTTGGCTCAGGATATATGCTCCCTAGTTCTGGCTTAATACTTAATAATGAGATGGATGATTTTTCTGCAAAACCATTTGCTCCAAATCGATATGGACTCGTCCATGGAGAGCAAAATTCTATACAGCCAAACAAGCGTATGCTTTCAAGTATGACGCCAACATTTATAGAGTCTGAAAAAGGCTTGGCTATTCTTGGAACTCCAGGAGGAGCAAGAATAATAACAATGGTACTGCTCTCAATTCTTGATTATTTTGAAGGCGGATCTGCTGAGACTATGACAGCAACAAAAAGATTTCATCACCAATTTCTACCAGATGTAATCAGATATGAAAAAGATGCATTTACAGAAGAGACCATTAAAATTCTTGAATCAAAAGGGCATACCCTCCAAGAAATATCTAGTTATGGAAATATGCAAGTTGTCACTTGGGAGAAGGACTCCGGAGATGTAAACTCATCCTCTGATCCGAGAGGAATTATCGAGGGCTACGATATTGACTTTTACTAATCAGGTTTGGCACTTCGGACAAAAGAAGCTGTTTCGCCCGCCAATGATTCTGTCTTTTATAAGCTCTGAGCATTTTTTACATTCTTCA
>DMGO01000070.1:0-11497 GCA_003449795.1 Gammaproteobacteria bacterium
ATTATTCATGGTCTTAACTTCATCGTAAGTTAAAACCTCATCATAGCAATCCAAACTATTGGTGAAGGATCGATTCTTTTCAGATGTGATTCCAATCGTTCTCTTAAGCCCTCTTTGTTTTGCTACAAAAGCCAGAGCAATGCTTGTCTTTGATGAAGCACAAGTGATTACGTATTCATCGGCACCAAAATGATCATTATCGAACATGAAATCATCCACCAACCATGAGGTAAGAAATAGACCCCTTAATAAAAGATCCTGATCTTCTCTCTCTTCCTCATAGAGCGGGTTAAATCGAACATCATCAAACCTTGAATAAATCGGTGCCAGTTTTGCTCTGTGTTCACTTACATCACTGAAACCACTTTTGGTGATTTTACCTGCCTTTGCAATGAGATTAGTCGACATGGGATAAAAGCCCCAGTATCGATTTCCAATTTCAATTTCAGGATGATTGGATTGAATGACATTGGCATAGCCCATAGCCGGGATTCTGCCGTACCCATCTGTGGTTGGAAAAAATTGCCAGTAGCCTAACATGTCACCTGACGCGGCATAAGAAATATTGTTCGAAGTCAGGGCAAATCGATCGACCTTAAAGAGCACTTCATTTTCATTGAGATCGCCACTGAATATTGTGGTTTGGACTCGCGTGTTCAGCCAATTGGCTTTCTCGACCTCAAACGTTTTAATATCGATTGAGTTACTCAATATCTAGACCATAAATGCGAATCGCATTGTCACGCATCAGTTTCCTTCTGACTTCTGGCTTGAAACCAATATCATTGATGTCATCGGTTGTTTTCTTAAAATCAAGCACAGGGAAGTCGGTGCCAAAGATGACTTTGTCTTGACCGTAACTATTCACGTAATGCGTGAAACTTTTCGGCCAATATTTGGGTCGATGGGCATCGCATCCAATGTAAATGTTTTCATGCTTCCAAGCCATTGAAATCATCTCATCGTGCCATGGGATGCCTACGTGAATTCCAATGAGCTTCAATTCCGGTAAATCGCAAGCGACCGCATCGAGTGTGATGGGTTGTCCAACACTTCTTGTTCGATATTCTTTTGAGTAGACCATCGATTGACCCACTTGCATCTGAATGGGGACATCGAGCTCACAACATTTTGCATAAAAAGGATAGTACTTAGCATGATCCGGTGCCAATTCATACCAGTGCGGATATAGATGAGCACCGATGAAGCCCATGTTTTGCACAGCATCTTCAAAGGCCCTTACACCTTCCATGCCATCAAATGGATCAATGCCAGCAAGACCATAAAAACGATCGGGATATTCTTCGCATGCTCTTGCAACAATTTCATAAGGCATGTGATAACAACCTGGCATGCCGACTCTTCCTGCATGAGCAGCAATCAGAAATGCTTTATCGATGCCAGCGGTTTCCATCCGCTCAAGCATTTCATCGAGTGACAATCCCGTCATGAGAGAGTCCTTTGCATTCATTTTTCCAACAAAGAAATCATCACCCCAATCGGGCCTTTGCGAGAGGGCTTCTCTCGTCCAAATATTCACCACCGCATCGATGGCTTTGTAATCGTAATTATTTTCTTCACTCATGCTGAGAACGATAGCAAATCTTGAGCGAATATACTATGATAGCCACACGTGCAAGGGGTGGCTTTTGCCTGAGACTTTAGGGAACCCTTTGAACCTGAACCATATAATAATGGCGGAGGAATCGCATAATCCAAATAATAAACATAATGGGTGATGGACTTGGTTGTTTGGAGCCGGTCCTGTTCCAGTTCAATGGCGGAGGTGTACCATGCAAAACATAAATTTATCCAATTATATTAACTCCTTTACTAGGGCTTTGGGTCTCGGCTTGTTATCGATGACC
Source organism: Gammaproteobacteria bacterium (assembly GCA_003449795.1). Classification (GTDB taxonomy): domain Bacteria; phylum Pseudomonadota; class Gammaproteobacteria; order Steroidobacterales; family UBA11654; genus CACPJA01. The sequence continues at coordinate 1,869 of DMGO01000070.1, forward strand.
ATGGTCCCGTTGCAAATTGATGCAGCAGAGATCGAAGAGATCATAGTCAAGGCAAGCTATCGAGAGATCGCTTTAGAGAAAAATGATGGCAGTTTATTGGTTCTCAATGAGGATCAACTCAAAGCAGAGCCAATCAAGCATTTAGAGCAACTCTCATTTTTGGTGCCAAATCTCAATTTTGCATTGAGTGATGGGCGTCCAAGGTATTTTCAAATCAGAGGTATTGGTGAACAATCAGGCTATGAGGGCACACCAAATTCATCAGTGGGGCTCATGATTGATGACATTGATTTTTCTGGTCAAGGCGGCATTTCCAGCAGCTTTGATATGGAGCAAGTTGAGGTGCATCGAGGCCCACAAGGTTCTCGCATGGGCGCCAATGCGCTTGCAGGCATGATCTATATGCGATCAAAAGAGCCAACCGAGATTTTCTCTGGATTGTCTGAGGTGACTCTGGGTTCAGACGGAGTGAGATCCGTTGGATTGGCCTTCGGTGGACCTTTTCAAGAAAATCCTGACACAAAATACCGTTTTTCGATCAGGCAAGATCAAAACGATGGCTTCAGAGAAAATTCTTATCTCAATCGAGACGACACAACGGGTAAGGATGAGTTGACTGCTCGACTCAAGTTGAGCCATCAGTTGAATGAGAATACGGATATCAATCTACTCATACAAAAGTCTGATTTTGAAGCCATGTCTGATTCTTGGACAACCGATGGCAGTCTCAATACACTCTCAGATAAACCAGGGTTTGATTCTCAAGATTCCAATGCCTATGGCCTGAAAATCAATCATGATGCCAAAGCATTTTCCTTTCAGAGTCTAACGAGTGGAACCAGTTCTGACATCATTGTGAGCTACGATGCCGACTGGAGTAATCCAGTAGATAATGCGCCTTATACGTATGATTTTTATTCTGAAACCTTGCGTACAAGAAGATCATTCAATCAAGAATTTAGATTGATTTCTGATCCCATCAGTTATGAATCGGGACAAACATTTGCATGGGTTTTGGGAGCGTATTACCTAGATTTGAGTGAGCAAAATGACATCACGGATCTTGGAACCTATATCAACCCATTCAGTTCATGGCCTCCATACATCAAGAATGTGACTGGATCGAGAGATTATGATTCTGAAAATACAGCAATATTTGGAACATTTGACTACCTTCTTTCAGAGACTTTGACGCTGAGTTTTGGCATGCGATGGGAAGATTGGGAAGCCCACTATGACGATACTTTTGGTGAGCAATTCAACCCCAGTGATCAAATGATAGGCGGTAAATTATCCTTGGTTAGTGAATGGAGCGATGATGTCAACATCTATGCCAGTATCGGCAGAGGTTATAAGGCAGGCGGATTCAATCTTGGTACAGGTTTTTCAAATGATCAGTATGCTGATACTTTGATTTATGATCCTGAGTATTTATGGAATTACGAGTTGGGTATCAATAAACAATTTGGAGCTTCGAATACCAATCTTGATGCAGTGATCTTTTATTCAGATCGAAAAGATCAGCAAGTGATGGCTTCGACCCAAGTTGATGCAAGCGATCCAAATACTTTCACTTTCCTGACACAAAATGCAGCGAGTGGAAAAAATTATGGATTGGAATTATCAATCAAATCCAACCCAACCGATTCTCTTAGCTTATTTGCCTCCATTGGCCTTTTAAAAACGGAGGTTAATTATTTAGATGCCGCCAATGAGCAAAATGGAAGAGCACAAGCACATGCACCCGAGCGATCATTTGCAATTGGCATGAGATGGTTTCCAGCAGAGTCGATTTATTTAGGCATGGATGTAAATGGCAAAAGTGATTTTTATTATTCAGATTCTCATGACAATAAATCATCATCATATACCCTTGCTAATATGGTGATTGGTTATGAAAAAGATCAATGGAATTACGAATTCTGGGTAAGAAATCTTTTTGATGAGTATTATTCATTAAGAGGTTTTTATTTTGGCAATGTTCCACCCAGTTTTCCAAGAACGCTGTTTGAAAGACAAGGCGACCTGAGACATATGGGTATTTTAGTTAGATATCAATTTTAGTTTTTATGATGAGCCCAATAGAGATAATTGCTGTTTTCACAGCAATTCTCTATTTGGTTCTGGCTGTTCGTCAGAATATCCTTTGTTGGCTGGCATGGATCATGAGTTCCTGTCTTTATTTTTTTATTATGTTCCAGGCGAATCTCTATATGGAATCGCTGCTTCAGATTTTTTATATCATCATGGGTGTATATGGCTGGCTGCAATGGAAAAAAGGTGATTCAGAGAGGGCGTTTGAAGTCAATACAATGTCCATTAATGATCACATCAAAATCATAAGTGTTATTTTGTTTTTGAGTATCCTCTTTGGATTCATTTTGGGTCAATTCACAGATGCTGCACTGCCGTTCTGGGATTCTCTGACTACCTGGGGTGCGGTGTTGACCACATACTTGGTTGCAAAGAAGTTCATAGAAAATTGGATCTATTGGTTTGTGATCGATTTCATTTCAGTGTTTCTTTTTATCTCCCGAGATTTATATCTTACGGCCGGTTTATTTTTTGTTTATCTGATCATTATCTTCTTTGGCTATCGGTCTTGGAAATCTGAGATGGAAGTTGCATGAATCTCAATGAATCTATTTTAAAAATTGATGGTCTAGACTCACTGTCTTTGATTAAAAGTGGCGCCTACAAAGATACGTATCATTGCATGTACAAAGGAAAAAATACGATCTTGGGTCATTACAGGATTCAGCAAAATTACTTCAATCTGAATCCCCAAAGAGAAGCCAATATTTTGTCTAAGATCAATGATTTAAAACTCGCACCCGAGGCTTTATTTTTTGATGAAAAAGCATCAATCATCATCACAAGCAAGATTGAAGGAGAGCATTTCTCACAATTAAACGAAAGAAAGCGCTTAATTTCTAGAATTGCCAAGGGTCTTCTTTCACTTCATTCCAATGACTTTATTGGCGTTACTCATACATTCCGTGACTCATTGATTGCCTATAGAGAAAATCTCACAAGCAAACAAGAGGAAAATATATTTATTCAAACAATTGAATTATATGATTCTCTCAGAAATATTTATGACGGATATTGCCTTTGTCATAATGATCTGCATCCTGAAAATGTTCTTTTTAATGATCGAATACAATTTATTGATTGGGAGTATGCATCATTGAACTTGCCTTATTTTGATCTTGCTTATGCAATTGAGCATTTTCAAATGAATAAGAGTGAGATTGTATATTTTATCTCAGAATACAGTGAATCAATTCAAGATATTGACCTAGATACCATTAATAAATATAGAAAACTTTCAAAATATGTCACTTTGATTTGGCTTTTGATTCTGGATAAATACTATACAATGAGTTCTTCAGAAACCGAGTTAATGGCTTCGCTTAAAATGAAATTAAACGTATAAGAATTATGGCAAAAGTAAAAACATTTGAATTTGACACTCTTTCCAATCATGCAGGTCAGAGACCAGATAAAGAAACTGGTTCTCGTGCCGTTCCCATTTATCAAACTGCTTCCTATGTATTTAGAGATTCTGATGCAGGCGCTGCGATGTTTAATATTGAAAGAGGGGGTCATGTCTATTCACGAATTTCCAACCCAACAACTGCAGTTTTAGAAGAGAGAATATCAGCACTTGAGGGAGGAGTAGGGGCAGTTGCAACTTCAAGCGGTCAAGCAGCCGTTTACAATGCAATTGCGACATTGGTCGATCAGGGTGGACATATTGTTGCATCTTATGCTTTGTATGGTGGAACACATAACCTATTGGAATACACCCTGCCTCGATTTGGTATCACAACTACTTTTGTAGACCCAAATGATATAGAAGGTTTTAAGAAAGCCATAAAACCGGAAACGAGGCTTATTTTTGGTGAGACAGTCGCCAATCCAAAAACCGAGGTTTTTAATATACCCGAGGTATCCAAGATTGCACATGATCATGAAATTCCTCTGGTGATTGACTCAACTACCACCACACCTTATTTGATTAGACCATTTGATCTGGGTGCTGATATTGTTGTTCACTCAGCAACAAAATTCCTCAGCGGTCATGGAACTACAATGGCAGGTTTAATAGTTGATGGTGGAACATTCGATTGGGAGGCAACCGATAAGTTTCCTCAAATGACAGATAAGTATGAGGGGTTTCATAATTTATCTTTCACGGAAGAATTTGGACCCGCAGCATTTATCTCGCGCGTGAGGAATGAAGCAGCAAGGGACTTTGGCTCATGTTTGGCGCCACATTCTGCCTTCTTGGTTCTCAATGGCACTGAGACACTTTCAGTGAGAATGGACAAACACATCAGTAATACAAATAAAGTTGTCGAATATCTTGATCAGCACGACATGGTGGAATGGGTGAGTCACCCGAATTTAGCCAATCATCCGAATCACGATCTAGCAAAAGAGCTTCTGCCGAAGGGTTCAACAGCAGTCTTTAGTTTTGGAATAAAAGGTGGGCGCGAAATTGGGCAGGTGTTTATTGATCGATTGGATCTGTTTTCAAACTTGGCAAATATCGGCGATGCAAAATCACTGGTTATTCATCCAGCAAGTACTACACATCAAAGGATGTCAGTTGAAGCACTTGAAGAAGCGGGCATTTCTGAAGGTTTAATTAGATTATCCATCGGAATTGAATCTGTTGATGACCTCATTGAAGATCTTGAAAAAGGTTTTAAAACGGCGTCCAAAGCGCTCAAAAAGTAATAGAGAGAGGCATATGTATATTGAAGTTGAGAATAAAAAGACCTATGTAGCAACTGGAAGCAAGGATCATGTTGATGGAAATCTTGGCATGACATTTGTTCATGGTACAGGAATGGATCACACCGTATGGACTCTAGCGGGAAGACATTTTGCAAGGAAGGGCCTTAATATCCATGCAGTCGATCTGCCTGACCATGGAAGATCTGAGGGTGCTTTAGTTGACTCCATAGAAGGGATGGCCGATTGGGTTATCAGCGTCCTTGATACAACCAAGCAAGACAAAACAATCATCGTTGGTCATAGCATGGGATCTTTGGTTGCTTTTGATCTAGCTGCCAGGTATCCAGACCGTGTTGATACACTTGTCATGGTTGGAACATCCATACCTATGCCTGTAGGAGACGTGCTTCTAGATAGTGCAAAAGATGATCTCGATGTAGCAAAAGAAATGGTTAATTTCTGGTCCCATAGTCAGGCTGCACATTTGGGTGGCTCCCAGGTACCTGGAACTTGGATGATTGGTAAGCTGCAAAGACTCCTCGAGAGAAGTGGGCCAGGCGTAATCTACAATGACTTGAAAGCCTGTGCAGACTATACTTCAGGCATTGAAAGAAGCAAGGACATTGCTTGCCCAACTTTGCTGATATTAGGTGAGGATGACTTTATGACGCCTGTCAGAAATTCAAAATCATTGGCTGAGAATATTCCTCAGTCTAAAACGATAATGTTGCCTAATTGTGGTCATGCAATTGTGAATGAGGCGCCAAACGAAATGTTAGATGCAATAGCGACAGTCGTTTAAAACAGTCATGCCAGTAGTATCCCATCCAAATCTTCCATCACTGGAAAGAATGGAGTCATCTGAATTGGTTTTCAAAGAGGATGATTCTAAGAATGAATCATTTTCAAGACATCTGCATATCGGTTTTCTAAATCTGATGCCAGATGCTGCCTTTCAAGCAACTGAACGCCAATTTGTTAACATGCTTGCCAGCAATGAGGAGCTTCTTGTTCATCTGTATCCAACATCTGTTGCAACAGAGGAGAGGGGCAATGAATTCAAAGACTATATTGATAAGAATTACAATCTAATCAAAGATATTCAACAACGGAAATATGATGGTTTCATCATTTCTGGCGCCAATCCATCTCAACAAGATATGACCAAAGAGACTTTCTGGAATCCATTGATTGAAGTATTTGAATGGGCAGAGGGAAATTCGAACTCAGTCCTTTGCTCATGCCTCGCAACGCATGCGATTATGAAAGCAAAGTATGGTATTGAGAGACAACTCAGGCATGAGAAGGCTTGGGGTATCTTCAGGCATGATCTAGGAAACGCAAACCATCCTCTTATTTTGGGTCTTGAGGATGGTTTTGATGGCCCTCACTCTCATTATTATGATTTTCCTCTAAACGAAATTGAGTCGACCGATTTAGAAATTTTGGCCTCCAATGATTTTGCCGGTATGTATTTGGCATCATCAAAAGATGGAAGTCTGGTTTTGTTTCAGGGGCATCCAGAATATGGCGCAAATAGTTTGCTCAAAGAATACCAACGTGAGATCAATAATTTTGTCTCAGAAAGTAGGACGGATTATCCCCCTTTGCCCAATGATTATTTTTCAGAATCTAAGACCGAGAAAATTGAAGAATTAAAGCAAAGCCTTATCTCTGAACCAAAACATATAACTTTAGATGAGAGTTTAATTTCAGATATTGATCATGATTGGCAAAGTGCGGGCAAAATCATATATCAAAATTGGCTACACTTTTTAGATCAAGGTTAGATCATTTCTTTTTCTTTTGTATTTTTGCCCAAGTATCCTTAAGAGTGACAACTCTATTGAAAGACGGTTTATCATCAATAATCTGATCAAGAATAAAATAACCGCTTCTTTCAAATTGAAATCTACTTCCAATCTCGGCATTGGACAAAGATTGCTCAAATGCAGCCTCATTGATTTCAACCTTTGAGTTTGGATTCAATGGGCTATCAGAGTCAGGGCTTTGATCTGTGTAGAGTGTTTCAAAAAGACTTACTTTTCCTGCAATCGAGTGATCTGCAGAGACCCAATGGATTGCACTTTTGACCTTCTTTTTTGATGTACCAATACCACTTTTTGTATCTGGATCATACGAGCATATGAGTTCTATGACCTCTCCATCTTCATCTTTTATTATTTCTTCGCATTTGATGATATATGCATATTTAAGTCTGACTTCAGCTCCTGGAGACAGCCTATAAAAATCTTCATTGGGACTCTCCATGAAATCATCTTTCTCAATCAAAATATTTTTACCAAAAGGAATATCTCGGCTTCCCATTTCTTTTTTCTTTGGATGATTGATTGCTTCAAGTGTTTCAGACTCGCCATCCGGATAATTTTTGATGGTCAATTTTAGAGGATTCAGAATGACCATGGCTCTGCTACAAGATGCATCCAATTCTTCTCTTACAGTACTTTCAAGAAGAGACATTTCAATGGACTTTTCTTTTTTTGTAATACCAACTCGCTTACAAAATTCTCTGATCGCACTCGATGGATAACCTCTTTTTCTAAGTCCTGATATGGTTGGCATCCTTGGGTCATCCCATCCTGATACATCACCAGAATCGACAAGCTCGGCAAGTTTCCTTTTGCTGGTGATGGTGTGTTCCACATTCAAACGTGAGAATTCAATTTGTTTGGGTCTAGTTGATAGATTGAGGTTGTCAAGAAACCACTCATACAGGGGTCTGTGATCCTCAAATTCAAGCGTACACAAAGAGTGAGTTGTGCCCTCGATGGCATCAGATAAGGTGTGTGCGAAGTCATACATGGGGTATATGCACCAGGTCTTACCGGTTCTTTGATGCTCTAAGTTGAGGATTCGGTAAATCACAGGATCTCTTAGATTGATATTTGGTGACGACATATCAATCTTTGCTCTTAGAACATGCTCTCCATTTTCAAATTCACCATTTTTCATTCTATTGAATAATCCAAGATTCTCAGATACAGAACGATTACGATATGGACTTTCAATTCCTGGAGAGTTTAGAGTTCCTCTTGTATTTCTTATCTCATCACCCGTCTGGCTATCGACAAAGGCAAGATCTTTTTCAATCAGCTCTATGGCAGATTCATGGATTGATTCGAAGTAATCAGAAGCATGGGCAAGATTATCGCCCCAATCAAAACCCAACCATTTAACATCTTCCATGATCGAGTTGACATATTCTTCAGACTCTTTAGCAGGATTGGTGTCATCAAATCTCAGATAGCAGGGCGCATCAAATTCATCAGCAATCCCAAAATTAATGAAGATCGAAAGCGCATGACCAATATGTAAATATCCGTTGGGCTCAGGAGGAAATCTTGTTGCCAATCTTCCATCATTGACACCCGAGTCAATGTCATGATGGATCATCTGACGAATAAAATCCTTGCCTCTATATTTATCTTTTTTGCTCATGAATGGTTTTCTGCTTGCTCTCTTTCCCAATCATCTATGACTTGTTTTTTGCAGAATAATCTTCCAAAGATCAATCGACCGAGTACTTTTATCGTAGTCAACCAAGCGATTTTTGCTCCGTTTTTATTGTTTTTTAGCACTTCATCAACCAACCACGGTGTCACAACTTCAGCACGATCCGCTAAAACATTTAGAACTTTCTTAGCCTTTTCCCAGTCCTTCTCGCTTGATTTTGATGAACGCAAGAGTAAGTCAGTGGTAACGATCCCGGGACTGATTGATCCAATGACAATAGGAGTGTCCTTGAATTCATTTGCAGCTGCTGCTGTGAAATATCTGAGCGCACGCTTTGTGGAGCCATAAACACTGATGCCTTTTTGGAGTTGCCCGTTGCTGCCAAAGCCTTCAAACATATAGATTTGTCCTGAACCTTGTTTAAGCATTCTTGATGAGACAATTCTTGTGGCCAAAATGGTGCCTGTTAAATTTGTATCAATTGTTCTTGTGATCTCATCATAACTCAGTTCTTCCAAGCCATTCCTTGAGGTTGCTGCACCAGCATTATTGATCCAGATATCCACTCTACTGAACCTCTCGATTGCTTTATCCCAAACCAATTCAATTGAGTCAGTGTTTTCAACCAGGCAAGGAACACCAATTACATTGCTATTCTCACCGATATCTTTGAGACCTCTTGCAACGCTCTCCTCACTGGTTCCTGTTATGACAACATTATGTCCCCGAGACAAGAATTCCTTGGCCATTCCTAGCCCAATCCCTCTAGTCCCTCCTGTGATAACTATGGTCTTTTTCATATGCATCTCCTTATAGTCTTATTCTATTCCCTCATTTTTACGCCTTAAAGCAAAGTTTGTGATTAATACAATCACAGGAATTGCAAGCAAAGCTCCAGTATAGAGTGGTGCAGAGGTGCTTATTTGACTAAATAATATCCCAGAAAATGTTGGACCTAAGATTCTCCCCATGGCACAGGCAGATTGGTATTGACCTAAGAAAAGTCCTTTTTCATCTGCCTTTGCACTCTTTGAGACCAAGCTCGAAAGACTTGGGTTAAACATTGCAGCGCCACAACCATAAAAAAACAATCCCATCCAGAGCGTCAATACACTGATTGCGCTTCCTATCAGAGAAAGACCGATCATCATGAATACTGCCGCCAGCTGTATGAGTTTAATTTCGCCAAACAATTTGGTTAGTGGTCCAATGAGTCCGCCCTGAATGATTACTGATATTAATCCAAGCATAAAGAAAACACTGCCAATATGGGTTGGTCCATACATGAATATTTGATTTGCCCAAAGAGGAAAGATCGCTTCCATTAGCGACATCCCTGAATAGAAAAACAATCCACATAAAGCAAAGAAGACAATTTTTTCCCCGGGCTTGAATGTTTCTTTTTT
>DMGO01000073.1:0-2510 GCA_003449795.1 Gammaproteobacteria bacterium
ACTCTAAAATAACTGACAAGTCTCCAATCTCTTTTAGAGGCATTTCTCATTTTTACATACCTATAATCCTCGCCATGTCCTAAATTCCTTTTTGCAAGATAATAAGTGAGTCTCAAGCCCCAAATAGTTACCATTACTAACAATAGCTCACGTGTGTCAGTCGATGCCAATCCATTGACATCATTATGAAAAGAACAAGCCCAAGCAATCAGTACAAAACCGAACCCCCAATAAATATCTATAATGCTCGAATCTTTTATCCTAATGCTGACCATCCAAAGCAATGTGAGTGCCAACCAATTAATGAAATATGCAAATTGGTGCATAGTCGTTTCAAAAAATATAGTTTCAATCACTCGCTTCTCCTAAGGTTGTCTAATTTGGTCTACTAAATCCCTGATCTCATCAGGTGTCTCTTTTGTCATTGACGAAACTATGATACTAACAAAAATATTAATCATCATGCCAATGGTGCCAATTCCTTCTGGAGATATTCCCCACAACCAGTTCGATGAAGAGTTCAGCTCTGGATGCATGAATTTGAAATATACAATATATCCTAAAGTAAAAATAAGGCCTGCTATCATTCCTGAAACAGCGCCTTGTTTATTTATAGCTTTTGTAAATATTCCCAAAAGAAGGGCTGGAAAAAGCGTCGCAGCAGCAAGGCCAAAGGCAAATGCAACCACTTGTGCGACAAATCCAGGCGGGTAAATACCAAATAAGCCTGCAATAATGACCGCAATCAAAACTGAAAATCGAGCATAGAAAAGCTCTTTCTTTTCACTAATATTAGTTGCCAGAGTTTTCTTTATGAGATCATGAGAAACAGAAGCAGAGATTACAAGTAAGAGTCCTGCAGCTGTTGATAACGCGGCAGCAAGTGCTCCAGCAGCAACCAAAGCAATCACCCAGGGAGGTAGTTCGGCAATCTCAGGATTGGCCAAAACCATGATGTCTCGATCAATATATACTTCATTATTGGATTTTACTTGGGAATCATTTGAAATTATTCTTTCACCAAATTCACCAATGGAGTCATCGTATTTTGGCTTGACTGGGTCAAAAGCATTTCCTGCAGCATGCTGAATCAATCCATCATTATTTTTATCTCTCCACGCAATCAGGCCAATGTCTTCCCAATTTTTAAACCATTGAGGCGCTTGCTCATATGAAACGTCATGAGTTGACTCCAGAAGGTTGTATCTCGCAAAGGAGGAAACTGCAGGCGCAGTGGTATATAAGATGGCAATAAAAATCAGTGCATAACCAGCTGATTTCCTAGCCGATGCTACATCAGGAACTGTAAAGAAACGGACGATTACATGCGGCAATCCTGCTGTGCCTAGCATCAATGCAGCTGTGATACAAAAAACATCAATGGTCTCCTTTAAACCGCTTGTATATGGCTCAAAGCCAATATCGGTCATGATTAAATCCAATCTTTCCAGAAGATAAATATCTTGATCAATCAGTCTGTCACCAAACCCGAATTGTGGGATTGGATTGCCTGTGATCAAGATAGAAATAAAGATTGCTGGAACCAAATAAGCAAAGATTAAAACGCAGTACTGTGCGACTTGTGTATAAGTGATTCCTTTCATACCACCGAGCACAGCATAGAAGAAAACAATTCCCATACCAATGATTACTCCGATTTCAATTTCAACTTCAAGAAATCTAGAAAAAACAATACCAACACCTCTCATTTGGCCAGCCACATAGGTGAATGAGACAATGATTAAGCAAATTACAGCAACAACTCTTGCTGTGGTTGAGTAATAACGAGTGCCAATAAAATCAGGTACAGTATATTGACCAAACTTTCTAAGATATGGTGCTAAGAGCAAGGCAAGAAGGACATAACCACCTGTCCAACCCATTAGATATACAGCACCATCTCTTCCCATGAAAGAAATCAACCCTGCCATTGAAATGAAAGAGGCAGCTGACATCCAATCGGCAGCTGTGGCCATCCCATTTGCAACTGGATGAACACCTTTTCCAGCTATATAAAATTCATTTGTAGATCCGGCCCTAGATTTTATTGCGATAAAAATATAAAGGCTAAAACTGATCCCTACAAAAAGGTATGTTAAAGACTGAAGACTCATGATCGGGAATTATTGATCGTTGTCTTCTTTGAACTCTTGGTCTAGTTTTTTCATTGATCTGATATAGATAAAAATGATTGCAACAAAGATCAAAATGCTTCCTTGTTGAGCAAACCAAAACCCGAGCTTAAAACCAAAAAAACTTATCTCATCGAGATTATTGGCAAATATGATTCCAAAACCAAATGAGGCTAAAAACCAAAAAACCAAAAGAATTGAGACAATCTGAATGTTCTTTTTCCAATATTGATCGATATTACGTCTTTTATTGCTCATGTCATTTCAGATAATTTTTTAGACATGTGTTCACCAACTTTGGTTATGGCTGAGAAAGGCCTGATAAATACACTCAATTTGACCATTTTGCCATCGTCATTCCACTCAATTAAATCTATT
>DMGO01000023.1:0-2733 GCA_003449795.1 Gammaproteobacteria bacterium
CATGCTCCATGGTGGATCTAGAACTAGATCAACTTTGACAGATTCGACTCTGGGTAACATTTCTATGCGCTCTTTGATGTCAGCTACAAGAACGTCGGCCATACCACATCCAGGAGCAGTAAGTGTCATGTCAACTTCAATCACGAAGTTATCGTTTTCAGACTTATCAAGCCTGCAATTATAAATTAGACCCAAATCAACTACATTGATTGGGATTTCTGGATCAAAGACCGTTTTCATTTGATCCCAAATCTTTTCTTCAAACTCATCATCAGTGATGTTATCTGACAGAGTAGGGGGTTTCTCAGCCTCCTTTCCTATCGCATCTGCATTTGTGCCATTGATCCTGAACATACCCTCGGTTGTATAAACCGTATAAGAACCACCGAGTGCCTGCATGATCTGGACCTCAGTGCCTTCTTTGAGTATTTCTTTTTCGCCATATGGCACAGAGATGACTTCACAATCTCTTGAGAGGCTGATTAGCTTGTTTATTTCTTCTGTAGTATTCATTTTAATAATTCAAAAGCAGTTTTCCATGGTAATGTCGCACACGTGATTCTAGATGGATAGTTATTTATTTCTTCTAAGCAATGCAAAGCTTTTGGAAAGTTATGATTACATAATGAACCATCTTTGATTGCATTCTGAACTTCTTTTATAAATTCAAGTCCATCATTTAGGACCATTCCTTCTGAATGCATCATTAGGATTGATGCTGAGGCAGAACATATAATGCAGCTGACACTCTCAAACCACAAATCGATTGCATTTGATGGGTCACCAGACTGATAAACAGTGATTTTATCACCACACTGTGGATTCAAAGTTTCACGGCTTAAAAAAATCTTTTTTGGTTTACCAAAATGATAAGGATTATGGCTGAGTTCAATAAGTTCTTTTTTGTATAGCTCAGAAATCATTACTTCAACATCTTAATCGCTAGCTTAATTGCATCGATTAACTTATCAACTTCAGCATGGTTATTATAAATGCTAAACGATGCTCTTACAGTGCCCGGTATCCCATAAAAGTCCATCAAAGGCATAGTGCAATGGTGACCAGTTCGAACCGCTATTCCTTTTTGATTGATTATTGTTCCTATGTCATGCGGGTGTAATCCATCAACAACGAAAGAAATAATCGCTGATTTATTGGTCGAATTACCAATGATTCGAAGATCTTCAATTTCTTCTAGTTTCTCCAATGCATAGTCATGAAGACTCATCTCATGTTGATGAGCAAAGTCTCTGTCGAGTCTATTGATAAAGTCAATTGATGCACCTATACCGACAGCACCAGCAATATTTGGTGTGCCCGCTTCAAACTTGTGTGGAAGATCATTATATGTCGTTTCCTCAAAGGTTACTTTTAATATCATTTCTCCACCAAATTGATATGGATAAATTTGATTGAGTATGTCTTCTTTTCCGTAGAGAACTCCAATGCCTGTAGGGCCAAAAATTTTATGCCCAGAGAATAGATAGAAATCACAATCTAATTTTTGCACATCAATAGGAAGATGCCCTGCTGCTTGTGCTCCATCAATGACGGTAATGACATCATTCGATTTTGCAATCTCGATAATATCTTCTACCGGATTGATGGTTCCGAGAGTATTAGAAAGGTGAACAACTGAAATGATTTTTGTCCTACTTGAGATCATATTTTCATATTCATCGATCATTAATTCGCCATTTTTATTAATAGGAATGACCTTTAATACTGCACCAGTTCTTTTGCATAATTCCTGCCATGGAACAATATTTGAGTGGTGTTCCATTGATGTTATGAGAATTTCATCACCCTCTTGCATGAGATTTGTCACAGAGCTTGCAATGAGGTTGATTGAATCAGTCGTCCCTTTTGTGAAAATGATTTGATGCGTATTGGGTGAATTTAAGAATTCTGCAACCTTTACTCTTGAATTCTCATAAGCTTCTGTTGCTCTAACGCTCAACGTATGAACACCTCTGTGAACATTAGAATGATCATTCTCATAATACTCTTTGATGGCATTGATAACAGATTTAGGTTTTTGTGTTGAAGCTGCATTATCGAGATAAATAAGATCTTCCCCATTGATTTTTTGATCCAATATTGGGAATTGATCTCTTATTTTATTTAATACTTCTTTTTTCTTGGTATTCATAGCATCAAGTCTGATGATTGCTGAGAATCAGTTCATCGATATAATCTTTTATCCTTCTTGATTTAATTTGAGATGTCAGTTCATCAATGAAAGACTTTATTAAGAAGTCTTTCGCATCATATTCATTGATGCCCCTTGTTTTAAGGTAAAAAAGTTTCTCTTTATCAAGCGATCCTGATGTGGCGCTGTGAGAGCATTCTGTATCATCATTATAAATCTCTAAGATTGGCACAGTTGAGATCTTGGAGTCATCAGAAAGCAATAGGTTTTTATTTTGCATGAAAGCAGATGTTTTTGTTCTTTCTTTTTCCACCCTAACTTTTCCGAAGAATGATCCAGTGGCCCGATCATTAATGACACCTCTAAAATTTACTGAACTGAAAGATTTGTCTGATAAATGATCAATTACAACATTATGATGAGACGATCGCTCATCAGAAGGCATAAATAGAGTAGAGCAGGCAACATTAGAATCTTCACCATTCAGTTTAAGGTGATTCAATGAGCTAGCAGAATCTGCACCCAGATCTAAATTGAATATTTTGACGTCAGTATTTCTGTCTTGATTGAGGTTAAGATTG
>DMGO01000050.1:0-3760 GCA_003449795.1 Gammaproteobacteria bacterium
AAGAAGCTCCAGCAGAGGAAGCCGACGAAAAAAAGGATGAGAGCTAGATATACCTTTGCTTCTTTAGCATTCCAGTGTTTCTATATGTATGATGAATGACCAAGAAAAATTGGTCATAGGCCGAGTATCCTCGCCCCACGGCATTAAAGGATGGTTAAAAATTCTTTCATATACCGATCCCATAGAAAATATATTCTCTTATAAATCAATTTTCCTGAAAAAGAGTAATAATTACATCCCCTTTGAGATCGAGGATTATTCAATCAGTGGAAAAATCATCAGAATGAAACTAAAAGGTATTGAGGATAGAAATCACTCAGAGGAAATAGCTGATTGCGAAATTTTAATCAATAGAAATGATTTACCAGAGACTTCATCAGATTCATACTATTGGGCTGACCTTATAGGGTTTCAAATAAAAAAAGAGAGCGGTGATGTTCATGGTATTTTAGATTCTTTCCTTGAAACTGGATCTAATGATGTAATGGTAGTGATTGGAATGAACAATAATCGTAATTTAATACCCTTTATAAATGGAGAGGTTATAAAGAGCGTAGATTTGGAGAGGAAAATTATTATTGTTGATTGGGACGAGATCGAATAAGAGTATGAAGTTTAATATTATAACTATTTTCCCAAATGAACTGAGCCAGGCATTAAGTTATGGAGTCATTGGAAATGCGATAAGGGATAATATAATCAGTATTAATTATCTTGACCCAAGGACCCATTCTGATAATAAGCATGATTCAATAGATGATAAGCCATATGGTGGCGGACCTGGTATGGTAATGCAAGCCAAGCCAGTTATAAAATCAATTAAGCAAGCCAGAGATGGTAATAATGATATTCCAGTATATTTTCTTTCCCCTCAAGGAAAGATATTTAACCAGGAAAAGGCAAAAGAGCTTTCAGAGCTTGATCAAATCATAATTGTTTCCTCTAGGTATGAAGGCTTAGATCAAAGAGCAATGGATCAGACTGATAACCATGAGGAAATTTCAATTGGTGATTTTGTGCTCTCTGGTGGAGAAACAGCTTGTGCAGTTGTAATAGACTCTGTTGCAAGATTGATTCCAGGTGTTCTTGGTGATGATGAGTCAGTAATTGAGGAGTCATTTAGTAATGCATTACTTGAATATCCACATTATACAAGACCTTCTGAGGTGAATGGACAGGGTGTACCAGATATATTAATAAGCGGAGACCATGAAAAAATAAAAGAGTGGAGAAAAATTCAATCCTTAAGGAATACTTTTATCAAGAGACCTGATTTAATTGATAAGTCTAAACTTACTGATGATGAGATTAAGGTTATTGATGATATAAAAAATGATCCAGAATAGTCTTTAACATATATATAGCTTGATATACAATGCACAGCATTTCAAAGAATAGAAATGAACATTATTGAACAAATTGAAAAAGAACAGTTAAGAGATGATATCCCTGAGTTTTCTCCAGGAGATACAGTTGCTGTTCAAGTAAGAATTCGAGAGGGCGAAAGAGAAAGGCTTCAGATTTTTGAAGGCGTAGTGATTGCTAAAAAGAATAGAGGCCTTAATTCATCATTCACTGTTAGAAAAATTTCAAATGGCGAAGGTGTTGAACGTGTCTTTCAAACACATAGTAAGCTTATTACTGAGATTAAGGTTAAACGTAAAGGCGATGTAAGAAGAGCGAAGCTCTATTTCCTTCGTGAAAGAAGTGGTAAATCTGCCAGAATTAAAGAAAAGGTCTAATCAGTTGACTAAGAAATACTGGGCAATTTTCTTGCTCACTTTAAGTATCAGCATTTCAAATATAACATTAATTACTTCAACTGATATCAAGGAATATGCTTCATAATTAGTTCAAAATTTATGAGTATTAATCTTGAATAGTTTCACCAAATAAAGATGATTTTTTACAATCTTGTTTAGAATAAAAAGAATAAAAAAGGATTAATAAATGAGCATAAAAGAGAAACTCTCAACATTAGGAACCATTCTAGATGCATCTGCTGTCTTTTTAAAAAGAACTGTTATATTCATAGTTCTTCTTTTCATATCTCTTTCGGTTATCGGAGGATTATTTTCATCTGAAGAAGATCCCTTTCAAGAAGGTGCAATACTTGACTTAAATATCAAAGGCACTTTAGTAGAAGAGCTTTCGCAAACAGAATTTGAGCTAGCATTTTCTGAACTAACTGGAGAGTCTCAAACTGAGACACTCATTACAGATGTTACCCGTGTCATAAGTCATGCGAAAGATAACGATGATATTTCTACGCTTCTTATTAGTACAGATGGCTTTGCTGGAGGTAGTACAACAAAGCTTGAATTGATTGCAGATGCGATCAATGACTTCAAAACTTCAGGCAAGAAGGTCATTGCCTATAGTGCTCAGGGTTATGGAACTGCACAATATTATCTCGCTTCATATGCTGATGAAGTCCATCTTCATGATTATACCGCCGTATTCATTGATGGATACCGCAGGGTAAGAACTTATTATAAGTCATTTTTTGATAAATTTTTGATCGATGCAAATGTCTTTAAAGTGGGTGAATATAAAGCATTTGTAGAGCCATATTTTAGAGATGATATGTCAGAGGAAGCAAAAGGCAATGTGATTGAGTGGATCACGGTTTTGTGGGATGGGTATCTAGAGCAAGTATCTGATGCAAGAGGAATTTCTCCTGAATCTTTAAAATACTTCATTGATAACCCAGGACTTGTAGCGAAAGAATCAGATGGTGATTTTGCAAAAGCAGCAATCGAATATGGAATCATTGATCAATTATCCAACAGAAGAGAATTCAGAGACTACCTATATTCAATAGCACCTGGAGAAGAGGAGGACGAAATCAATATCGTTGGCATGAGGAAATATATGAGCTCAGTTGAAATGGATCCTGTATTTGAAGAAAGCGAGTCTAATGTTGGAGTCATCATAGCAAAAGGATCCATCGTGGATGGTTCGGCAGGCCCTGGCAGTATAGCAGGTGATGATTTCGTGAAGCTTGTTCGAAAAGCTTATAATGATGAGACAGTCAAAGCCTTGGTTCTTAGAGTTGATAGTGGGGGTGGAAGCGCTTATGCATCTGAGGTGATAGCAGACGAGCTAGAGAAGTTTAGAAACTCTGGTAGGCCAATCATCGCATCAATGGGGGGTGTTGCAGCGTCCGGTGGTTATTACATATCAACCCCAGCAGACAAGATTCTTGCTGAAAGACACACCATTACAGGATCAATCGGAGTTGGTGGATTTCTTCCAACTTTTGAAAGGGCTCTTGAGTATATTGGAATTAATGAAGATGGTGTTTCAACGGTTGATATCACTACGTCAGTAGCTGAATCTTTGACCGAAAAAGACAAAGCTCTGTTCCAAATGGGTACAGATCTGGTTTATGAAAAATTCATTTCTAAGGTTGCTGAAAATAGAGGTGTGACAAAAGAAGAAATCGATAACATAGCCAGAGGTAAAGTCTGGATTGGCTCAAAAGCATTAGAGATCGGGTTAATCGATGAAATTGCAGGCATTGATCGTGCCATAGAATTGGCAGCTGAATTAGCCGAAATCAATGATGAAGAGCTTGGCGTAAAAAGAATCAATCGTGACACAAATATTGATTCATTCTTTGCAGGTGTGATGGCTAAAATTTCTTTATCAATTGCTAAAATTACAGGGCTAGATTTCTTCTATCAAAAGAATGGACTCGTGAATGAGATTGAAGAATCTTTAAATGAGCTATCCATGTTGAATGATCCAAATGGGA
>DMGO01000059.1:0-3876 GCA_003449795.1 Gammaproteobacteria bacterium
TGCCGGGTAGCTATGTACGGAAGGGATAACCGCTGAAAGCATCTAAGCGGGAAGCCCCACCCAAGATTAGGTTTCCCTGGATCCATGAGATCCCTGAAGGGTCATCGGAGACTACGATGTTGATAGGTCAGGTGTGGAAGCTCAGTAATGAGTGAAGCTAACTGATACTAATTACCCGTGAGGCTTGGTCTTATAACAATCAAATAACTTTACAACAGTGATAGTTTTAAGCTAAATTCTTTTTTCTGGCGACCATAGCGTGTAGGTACCACCCGATTCCATGCCGAACTCGGAAGTGAAAATGCACAGCGCCGATGGTAGTATGGGGCTTCCCCATGTGAGAGTAGGACATCGCCAGTTTATATTTATGAACGAAGATGATTTATACTAAGTCATCTTCGTTTTTTTTTGACACAATGCATTATCAAACTACAAAATATCTAATGCTTATCAGACCTAGGAATTTCTCTAGTAATGAAGAGACATTGGAATCAAATGAATTCCAGAATGATTTCACAGACTCGACAAATTTGAGTCATATAAGAGAGCGCGTCGATATTGAGTTCATTAATATGGTTGATCGATTAACATATCATGAGATCGATCATATTGTTTTTGATGATATTGAGGACTTAGGAAGTCCTGATGCAATTTTCCCTAATAATTGGGTTACATTCCATGATGATGGAGTAGTTGTTCTTTACCCAATGATGTCATCCAAGAGACGAAACGAAAGAAGAATGGATATTATAGAGAAGCTGTCATTTATGGGTTTTGCTCTGACTAAGACCATTGATTTAACCCACTTGGAGAACAATGGCCATTATCTAGAAGGAACAGGGAGCATGATTTTAGACAGGCTTAGCAAAAAAGCATACGCCTGTATCTCCTCAAGAACAACCAAGGAAGCTCTTGATACTTTTTCAGATATGATGAGCTATGAAATCATAGAATTTAGTTCATCAACCAAAATTCCCATATACCATACCAATGTCATGATGAGTCTTGGCGAAGATACTGCATTGGTTTGCTTTGATGTTGTAAAGGAAAAAGCCATATCCAAAAAATTAAAATCTGAATTAGCAGACTCTGGCAGAACAGTGATTGATATCTCGATTGATCAAATGAAGAATTTTTTAGGTAATGCACTGGAAGTAAGAAGCAAAAATAATGAGAAATATTTGTTGATGTCAGAGACAGCGGAAGATTCTTTGACTGTAGAGCAAAAAAAACTGATTCAAAATCGAGTTAATCTGCTTTCATTTCCCATCCCTACCATTGAAAAGTATGGAGGAGGAAGTGTTAGATGTATGTTGACTGAGATTTTTCTAGATAAAAGCGGATTAAAATGATTGTAGATAAGCTTAAGATACCAAAAGGAATCATCTTTGTTTTGATCGGTGCCTTTTTAATAAGCTTTTCACCTGTGTTTGTAAACCTTGTTGATTTGGAGCCTACTGTCAGTGGCTTTTATAGAATGTTTATTGGCTCAATTGGGCTCATTATTTTTTGTCTTATTAAATACAAAAAGCTACCTTCAGTAAAAAAGATTCCAAAGTACTTAATCTTTGCCGCAATATTTTTCACACTTGACCTTTGGTTTTGGCATAGATCAATAATTTTTGTAGGTCCAGGTCTCTCGACATTGCTAGCCAATCTTCAGGTTTTGATTCTACCATTTCTTGCCTTGATTTTTTTTAAGCAGCCAGCTAATAGATTTCAAATTATTTCAGTATTTATAGGATTAATTGGATTATTCCTTATAACATCTGATAATTGGATTATTGCTCCTGATACATACAAAATTGGGATATTTTTTGGCGTCCTGACTGGCTTTTCCTATGCTGGATATTTAATTTCTATGAAATTTTCTAGCTTCTCAAATAATGATTTATCAACACCAGTATTTAATCTTCTCATAATTTCTATCATCTCATCTTTATTCCTGATAGCAATTATAGGTCTAGAGAAAGAATCTCTCGTAATTGATAGCTCCAGAGATTTCATGCTCTTATTTTGTTATGGTTTTTTGTCACATGTTGTCGGGTGGTATTTCATACTAACTGGACTTGAAACAATATCAGCTGTCACAACTGGACTAATATTGCTATCCCAACCAATATTTTCTTATTTTTGGGATCTTATCCTTTTCGAAAAGGATATTTTAACAAGGGAATATTTTGGAATATTTATAATTTTATTAGCTATGATTATATGTATATCCAGTGAGAAGTATTCAGAAAATAGGGTTTCAAATTAATGTTACATCTCGGAATTATATTTCTAACAACATATCTTGTGGGCTCAATTAATTTTGGTCTCATCCTCGGTTACATTCAGGGCCTTGATCTGAGAAGCCAAGGGAGTGGCAATGCAGGTGCAACAAATGCTTTGAGGATCTTGGGAGCAAGGTCAGGCATATTTGTTTTCTTTGGCGACACTTTGAAAGGTTACTTTGCCTTATATCTGTGTGAATTGATTGTTTCCCAAGCAGGAGTTCTTTTATTTTCGCCAAGTGACTATCTTTTTCTTTCATTGATTTTTGCATTAATCGGTCATTGTTATCCAATTTGGTTTAATTTTAGGGGAGGAAAAGGAGCGGCCACCGCTTTGGGGGCATTTTTGCTTATTGATCCCTACTTTATTTTGTTTCCAGTTATAGGTTTTTTATTTATTTTCTTGACCAGTCGTTTTGTCGGGTTATCTACAATTTCTGCTTTTTTTATACTTTTTTTGCAGACCTTTTTTATAGATCATGGAATACATCATAATCTTCATTTATTTTCTCTATTGATTTTTATGTTCATTCTTTATACCCATCGATCGAATATAGAGTCTTTGTATAAAGGTACCGAAGCCAAACTCTGAAAATGCTTGAAAACAAGAATTTACTAAAGATTATCAAAAGAAATTACGATTTAAAGATTTCACATCATGAGATTGAGAAAGTGATTGCAACCACTATTTCAACAGAAAATGCAATTGAATTATTCGAATCAATTGGTATCACAATCACTCAATGCGGGGATTCATATGAATTTAGAGAGGTTGATTTTCTTAATGAAGAATTGATCAAGAAAGAAATTGATCAAATGGAGGATTCTGAAAACATTAAACTTTCAGTTGAACAAATCATTGAGACTACAAGCAGGTATTTCAGCCACAAGGATATAGAAAAATATGAATATTCGGTATGTTTTGCAGATTTTCAAACACAAGGAAGGGGCAGGGGGAGCAATCAATGGCTGTCACCTTATGGTTCTGGTATTTGCTTCTCAGTTATTGGCTCCTTGTCTTGTAAATCTTCACCACTTGGATTAAGTATTTATTGTGGCATTGCGATTGCGAGAGCTTTAAGAGATCTGGGTTATGCAGGCGTTTCACTCAAATGGCCCAATGATTTGTTACATGGCGGCAAAAAACTAGGCGGTATTTTGGTTGAGTTGACCAGCCAGTCTCAAGACTATTATTCATTTAATATAGGAGTTGGTATTAACTACGATCTTGGATCAGATTTAAATTCAATGGATCAGAATATTTTTCCTCCAACCGATCTGTTGAAGATCAACCATGATCTTTCTCTTTGCAGAAGCGAAATGTCTGGAATTTTAGCAAGAACAGTCATTGAATCACTTAAAAAATTCAACCAAATATCAATGCAAAGCGCCTTTAAATTATGGCCTGACTACGATGCTTTGTTTGAAAAAGAAGTCAAGATTATTGAAGAAGGTGACATCATAGAAGGCAAGAATATAGGTATTGATCATACTGGTGCACTGTTATTGGATGATAATGGAGTCATTAAGAAGGTTTATAATGGCCATTTAGTCATCTAGAAAGCTTTCATTCATCGATAAAATGTTTATAATTCACGAA
>DMGO01000059.1:4231-4656 GCA_003449795.1 Gammaproteobacteria bacterium
AACTAGTTTTGTTGCCGGAATAGCTCAATTGGCAGAGCAACTGATTTGTAATCAGTAGGTTGGGGGTTCAATTCCCTCTTCCGGCACCACAAAATTAATTGAAAATCTTGTTGACACCTATACTCCACAAAAAGAGAATAGTGGGTCATGTCCGCGGAGGGGTACCCAAGCGGTCAACGGGGGCAGACTGTAAATCTGCTGGCTTAGCCTTCGTAGGTTCGAATCCTACCCCCTCCACCACTGCAAATACAGGGGTTTGAGAGGTAGAAAGGACTGAGTAATTGGTATAAAAATTTGAAAAAATGAAAAGTTTAATAAAAATAATTTCGGGTTGTTCCGCATCAAACTTGCGCGGGCGTAGTTCAATGGTAGAACCTCAGCCTTCCAAGCTGATGATGTGGGTTCGATCCCCATCGCCCGCTCCA
>DMGO01000059.1:4777-4926 GCA_003449795.1 Gammaproteobacteria bacterium
CGAATCCTACCCCCTCCACCACTGTAAATACAGGGGTTTTAGAGGTGGAAAGGGCTGAGTGATAGGTATAAAAAATTTAAAAAATGAATAGAGTAAGAAAAATAATTTCGGGTAGTTCCGCATCTAACTTGCGCGGGCGTAGTTCAATG
>DMGO01000059.1:5001-5273 GCA_003449795.1 Gammaproteobacteria bacterium
AAATCGGATGTGCTTTTGCCCACATAGCTCAGCAGGTAGAGCACTTCCATGGTAAGGAAGAGGTCACCGGTTCAATTCCGGTTGTGGGCTCCGAAATAGTTTTTCAATCAATTTAAAATATATAGTTTTTCTAAACGGGAGTTAAATATGGCCAAGGAAAAATTTGAACGTAACAAACCGCATGTGAATGTGGGAACTATCGGTCACGTAGACCATGGTAAAACCACATTGACCGCTGCATTAACTAAAACTATGGCAGCTAAATTTGGCGG
>DMGO01000110.1:0-6899 GCA_003449795.1 Gammaproteobacteria bacterium
CATTTATGTCAAAGATTATCTCTATTTATCTGATACCACGGTAGCAATCTTTATGGCCTCATCAGGGCTTGGCTCAATGATTATTGCATTCATATATCCTTATCTTAATGAGAAAATAATCGATAAGTATATTACGCAATTTGGCGTATTTGTATTGGCACTTTCTATGTTTTTTATGTCTTATGAACCCATTTATATATTTGCTATGATTACATGGTTTTTAACTGGAATCGGACTATCGCTTTCACAAATACCATCTGGAAAAATTGTGAATATGTCATCTAATCCTTCAGATAGAACAGCGTATTTTGCAGCTCAATTTTCATTGTCACACTTTTCTTGGTTTTTTGGATACTTGCTCGCTGGTGAATTGGCATTTATGTTTGGGTTCAGCTTCACAGCAAGCTTATTTTCCATGATTGTAATGGTTTGTTTGTTATTTAGCCTATTATTTTGGCCAAATGAAGAAATTACTGAAGAAATACAGCATAGTCATGAAAGAATTGATCATAATCACACTCACAATCATGATGATGACCACCACGATCATGAACACTCAATCAGTCATGATGAACACTCACATGAGCATACACATAAAGAAGTGACTCATGAGCACAAATTCTTTATCGATATTCATCATCAAAGATGGCCGAAGTAGAGAGTAAAAATTTTTAGGAATTATCTATTTGAACATTTGATATCGAAGATGATGCACTTTGATGTTTCTGTGCAATCATATCCAGCATTACAGAATAAACTTGATTGAGAATAGTCTCATCACGAAAGTCATCGAAATCATAATCATCATCATAGCCAAGCTCCAATAGCTTTCTTGAGCGTCTGCTTTCTACCTCATCTTTTTTTGAATCCCTTCTCTTTAATCTTTTTTCATAATTTAGAGTGATTAAATCAATCTCACTTTCTTTCTCAAAATATTCAATCTCATCATTCATGTATTGAATAGCAGGGTCATCTTTCTCTCTTATTTGATGGTTTCTTGTAATGATACTCTTTGTGACTTCGAGCTCATGATTTTTTGAATAATCGAGCCCGATGATTTGATCCCATGGTAACGTATTATTTTTATTCTCCTCTCCAACTATAGTTTCATCAATAAAAGAGGGCAGCGTGATATCTGGAATGACCCCCTTATTTTGAGTTCCTGAACCATTGATTCTATAGTATTTTGCTATTGTCAGTGTCATCTGACCGAAGCCTTTTTCTGATTTGTATCTTGAATAACGGTCAAGTGGATACAAATTTTGTACAGATCCCTTACCGAATGATTTCTGGCCAATTACAAGCCCCCTTGAATAATCTTGGATTGCTGCTGCAAATATCTCAGATGCAGAAGCACTAAATCGATCGATAACTACTGAGATTGGTCCGTCATAAATGGTTCCGGGTATTGGGTCATCAATAATCTCAATATTATTTTCCATATCTTTAAGTTGGACAACTGGCCCCTCATCGATGAATAATCCAGTCAGTCCAGTGGCTTCATCAAGTAAACCACCCGAATTTCCTCTGAGATCAATGACAATTCCGTCAATACCAATTTCTTTGAATTCAGTCACAATCTTTTTAACATCAGAGGTAGTACTTTTGAAATCTTTATTCCCGGCTCGCCGGGCAGCATAATCCTGATAAAAGCCCGGAATCTTAATGACGCCTATTTGATATTCCCGATCGTCATCATTGATTGTTTTTATGAAACTTGATGCAGCTTGTTCCTCTAAAGAGATTTCATCTCTTGTGAGTGTGATTTCATATGGTATGGCATCGCCATCTTGATCGGATGGTAATATTTTTAAAGTAATCATTGATCCTTTGGGGCCCCTGATGAGTTTGACCACTTCATTGACATCCCAACCTATTACATCAATCATTTTTTCATCATCATAAACACCGATGATGTTATCCAGTGGTTTGATTGTTCCATCTTTAAAGGCTGGCCCCCCAGGTATTAAATCGACGATCTGAATGAAATCATCATTTGTTTGGAGCCTGGCTCCTATTCCCTGATAAGAAAGGCTTGTTTGTATTTCGTATTCTTCTGCCTCTGATGGATTTAGATAACTAGAGTGAGGATCTAGGTGATTCATATAGGCATTCAGAAAAATATTGAGAACATCCTGTTCATCGTATTCATTAATTCTTTTAATGTATCGAAGATAACGTTTATTCAATGTTTCTTTTGCTGTTTTTAATTCTTGACCAGCAATCACAAGGGATAATAAATCATTCGTGGTTTTCTTGGTCCATTCACTATTGATCGCGCTCTCATCATATTTCCACTTATTCTTTGTATTCTTGAATTGATATTCTTCATCAGAATCAAAGCCATCGATAGAATCAATCACTTGCAATGAGTGATCCAGACGTTGCTGTACTCGAAGACGATAGGTTGAAAATATATCAAATATTGGTCTCAACTCACCATCTCTTAGCGAATCATCCAATTGATACTTATAACGTTGAAAATAGATGATATCAGATTGTGAAAAATACATTTTATTCCGATCCAATGTATCAATGTATTCATTGAGTATTCTGATTGAAGATTCATTATTAATACTTAATTGTGAGTAATGTGCTCGTTCACTGATTGCAGCAACCAAACGAGTCAAATAAGCATCTTCTGGGTTTAATTGGAGAATTTCTGGAATATTATGCTGATCATTGTTTGATAAAACATTCAATGGAATAACTAAAACTATAGCTAAGATTATTTTTTTAAATACTCTAGCCATAATTACTAATTAGAAAAAAAACTGACAATCTGGTCAGAAAGACCTTCACAAGCATTTGATTGTGTCCTAGCCAGTATTGGAATTGGGATGACAATGGCAGGTATCATTGATGTACCAGTCACATTGGCACTGACATTACCTACAGAAGTCTCTTGAGATAAATCCCAAACTGAAGCATTGTATGCAGAGGTATCATCCCACCAGGCAAACCCAAAGCAACCGCCTCCACCAGGACCTGCAGCACAAGATAGGGCGCCAGAACTGGCATTGGTTTTTGTTTCCCCGGTAATCTTAATGAGATATTTAATTTTCATTTCAGAGAGTTGATTCCTTATAAGCTCATTGCTCAATATTTTGGGAAGGTCTTCTATGCTTTGCGGTGCTGTACTGGGCTCAAACCATGGGTAAAAGAGATTCTGGAATTGTCTTGTTGGAATAATTTCAAATGTATTTTGTTTCTTTGAAATAGATGTATTTAGACAGTCCATAAAGTCCAGTTCCGTCTGGTTTCCAGTATGATAACTATTGGAGAGAAGCACTATGGATTCATCGCCGCTGATTGTAAATGCAGTGTTGATTTCTTCGTCGACACGCGTGGTTGAACATCCTGAGATGATAAAAAAAAGCAAAAATGCAAAATATTTCTTAGATGATGCCATATTAACCAATCATATCAGTGATTTTATCTAATTCATCTTGTGCTTTGATGCTTAAATTCGCACCTATATCTCTCATTGCTATGCGGATAGATCTTTTGAAGGCTTCATCACCTTGAAAGGCACCCGTTTCCTGTTCGCCATATCCAGTAATGACCCAAGCATCAATAGCACGTTTATTTTCGTCTTGAATTTGAATGCTATATTTAAACCATACAGAGTATTTCTGATTCGCTGCCATTTGCGGTGTTAGATACTCAAATTTATCCAATTTAATATCAATTAAAATAAGTTTCTGCGATTCATCAGGAGGTGTCTCTTGTGGATTGATAGAAAAAAAAGAGGAGAATATATTCTCAAAAAGTTTTGCTTGAGTATTACCAAAATTAATTTCAACGGATGCCTCTCTTTTTTGTAATTCTTCTGGCTTGAAAGTAAAGTTTTTTATTTCTTCATCAAAGATCAACCTAGCCGAAATGTTTTCATACTTATTCACAAGTGGCTTTGGGATAAATGTATCAATGACGAGGTTTTGAGAACCACAACCAATCAAGAGTAATGACTGAAGGATAATTATTTTTTTTACTGCATTATTCATATGCAATAATAGTATACGTGGGATTCGAATAATTTAGATGATCTTTATATGAATTAATCGCTACAGAAGAAATTAATCGAGCGCATTTTCATTGAATGCTTCAATTGAGTCTTCATCTGATTCCGATTCTGCATCTGGCCAAATTTTCGTGAACTTTGTTCCTTCCAAACTTAATCCTGCAATCAAGCCTTTATGACCAAAAACAAAACCCACAATGGGATCTTGAGCTTCTGTTGAATCAAGTGAGCCTCCAGCCCCCATATCCAAGAGTGCAACAGAACCATCCACTCCAACTTGCCAGCCTGAACTATATAGAAAATCATCCATTGCCTGATCATCATAAAATAGTATGACGAGATCCTTTGAACCAACTCCTAGTTGAAGTCCAAGTGAACCACTGAAAGCTCTGTAATACTGGACTCTTATATTGTCGACAACTAAAGCACCTTCACCGTATTCCATTCCTAAAACAAGGCCAGCTTTTATCATTTTAGGTATAACCAGTATTCCTCTTGCGCCATCTAAATAGGTTTGCGCTCCTTGTATTTCACTTGTGAATCGATCTAGAGCACTATCAATAGATGCATCAATCTCAGAAACGCTTTTTGCACTGGTGTTTGCACTAAATGTTAAGAACAGGATAAAAAATAATCCTAATGATTTAATATAATTCTTAATTTGATGTATAGATCCCATTTCTAGTCCTTTAAAATATCTTTATATAGATCTGTTCTTCTGTCTCTAAAGAAACCCCATGATGACCGATGTTCCTGAAGAGAGTCAAGATCCAATTCATGAACAATGAATTCTTCTTTATCTCTAGAGCACTCCTTAACTTTGACCCCTGTACCATCTGTGATGAAAGATGAGCCATAAAATGTCATGGAGAACTTATCATTTACTTCAGTGCCAATTCTATTTGATGCTATGACTGGCAATGTATTTGCAGCGGCATGGCCTTGCATCACCAACTGCCACGAGTCTTTGGAGTCCATGTCTGGAGAATCTGGTTCACTACCTATAGCAGTAGGGTAAAATAGCAGTTCAGCTCCATTTAGTGCCATAATTCTGGCTGCCTCAGGAAACCACTGATCCCAGCAAATGCCGATACCAATTTTTGCATATTTGGTGTCAAACACTTTAAAGCCAGTATTGCCAGGATGAAAATAATATTTTTCTTCATAACCTGGACCGTCTGGAATATGGGATTTTCTGTAAGGCTCACTAATTGTTCCGTCAGCATCAATGACAGCAAGTGAGTTGTAAAATGTATTGTTGTCTTTTTCAAAGAAACTTATCGGCAAAACAACTGACAATTCTTTGGCTAGCACTGACATCTCTTTAAGGAGGGGATTATCCTGATAAGGTTTTGCCAAATTAAATTCTTCAGGCTTATTGAGACAGCAAAAGTATTCAGATTCAAATAATTCTTGAATCAAGATAATCTGCGCACCTTCACCTGCTGATTGCCTGATGAGTTTTTTGGCATTTTTTATGTTTGCTTCAGAGTCTCTGGTGCATGACATCTGTGTTGCTGCTACTGTAACTAATTTTGTCATAATGATTAAATCTTTGGTTGTTGTTGAGTGATGCAATGGACACAGCCACCGCCTTCGACAATCGGCCTTCCTGGAACAGTCACTACTGATTTATTCTTAAATACATTTTTGATCTTTTCAATAGCATCATTGTCTTTATCATCATAAAATACTGGCAAGACAATGCCATCATTGGCTATATAGAAATTGATATAAGACATGGGAAGCCTTTCGTTTAAAAACATATCATATGAAGGTTGATCTATAGTGACAATTTCATACTTCTTACCATTAATATCTTTTGCATATTTGAGACGTTCAAGATTTTCTTTCAGTTTGTCATGATTGCTATCAGCTGTATCCTCTTCATTTAATGCAATAACAATATTTCCAGGTGCAAAACAAGCCAAATTATCGATATGACCACCAGTGTCGTCATATTCTAGTGCTGCGATAAGCCAAATAAAGTTATCCACTCCAAGGTAGTTAGATAGTATCTTCTCAGCTTCTTTTTTATTCAGTCCAGGATTCCGATTCGGATCCAAAAGAACATCCTCTGTGATCATTAATGTCCCCTTACCATCTGTATGAATGGCGCCGCCTTCAAGCGTGATGGGTGCATTAAAGTATTGACCCGATGTTTCTTCAATGACATTCTTTGCAACATTGCTGTCATTCAAATAATCAGGCCCCAAGAATTCACCATAGTTGTTAAATATCCAATCAACACCACCAAGACTCTTCCCATTGGTAATAAACGTAGGGCCTGTATCACGACACCAACTGTCATCAATGGTGAGCTCGTGGACTTGAACTGAATTATTTACAAGATCTCTGCATTCTTCTGAGTCGACAGGATTCGTTATCATTGTGACATTCTCAAACTGTGATATCGCATTGGCAGCTGTAGCATAGCCATTTCTCATTCGTTTTGTATCCGGATATCGATCTAAATCCAAACCTGTTGGCCACATCATCCAGCAACGATCATGAATTTCCCATTCTGCTGGCATCCAAAAACCGAGATCTTTAGGGTATTTTTTGAATTGACTCATTTATATGATTTGGTGGAGGCGGCGGGAGTCGAACCCGCGTCCGCTAGCTATCCATATTATGATCTACATGCTTATCACTTTCTTTAATCTTATATTTAAGCACCGAAAGGAAGGTGTCTTTAAATACGAACTCTTATTTTTATTTAATCAAAACAATTAGAGCAAATTGTTATGACGAACTTGGATAATCGTCATTGATAAAATCCTCCAAGTGAAATCTCATCAATGCCAGCTGGTTTATGCAGCTAGAGCGTAGTTGTCGTTTGCAACTAAATTTTATTCAGATTTATTTACGAGAA
>DMGO01000146.1:0-6021 GCA_003449795.1 Gammaproteobacteria bacterium
ATTAGAAATCAAAGTAGAAATGGTATCCCTCATTTGGCGACGATCAACAATCATATCAATGGCACCTTTTTCTAATAAGAAATCACTTCTTTGAAATCCTTCAGGCAATTTTTCCCCAACGGTTTGCTCAATGACTCTGGGTCCAGCAAATCCTATCAGTGCGCCCGGCTCGGCCAAATTTATATCGCCAAGCATTGCTATGCTCGCTGAGACACCGCCAGTCGTTGGATCAGTAAGTACTGAAATATATGGGATGCGTTTTGCATCCAACTCAACCAAAGCAGATGTTGTTTTTGCCAATTGCATCAAAGATAAGAATGCTTCTTGCATCCTTGCGCCACCGCTTGATGAAAAACTGACCAGTGGTGCATTTTTCTCAATACTTAAATTGACTGCTCGAACAAATTTCTCTCCAACCACTGAGCCCATTGATCCGCCTAAAAACTTGAACTCAAAAGCACATGCGATCATTTCAATCTCATTAACCTTTCCAGACATAACAATCAGGGCATCCTTTTCTCCTGATTTCTTTGTCGACTCAGAGATGCGGTCTCTATATCTTTTTGTGTCTCTGAATTTCAGTGGATCATTGGCTGTAAGGTTCGCAAAATACTCCGTAGATGACAATGGATCAAAAAAACTCTCAAGTCTTTCTCTGGCAGGTATTCTCATGTGGTGATCACATTTGATACAGACATGCAAATTTCTTTCAAGCTCAGCTCTATACAACTGAGCGCCACAAGAGTCACAAGTGACCCAAACGCCTTCAGGCACAGACTTAACCCTTTGCTTTTTTTTTGTCGTGATCCTTGATGGAACTAATTTCTTAAACCAATTCATATGACCTCATAATCAGCTCTCATCATATCATCTCATTTGCATGATAAGGGAAAGCATATTTTTCAGGATAATTGACTCTGGCCAAATATAAGCCTTCCGCAGATGCAGTTTTTGACGCAGCATTTCTATCTTTTGCTTGCAGTATTCTGATGAGATCCTTTGGTGAAATCTTTTCAGTTCCAACGTCCAAAAGAGTTCCCACAATATTTCTAATCATGTGATGTAAGAATGCATTTGCAGTGAATCTTATGGATATGAATTTATCAACTTCCAGCTCAATGCTAATCATATCTCTGATGGGATTATTGGATTGACAACTTGAAGCCCTGAATGAAGAAAAATCATGCCTTCCAATTAGATACTGACATGCTTCTCTCATGTGTTCTGTATTCAGATTTTGTCTAACAAAAAGGACTCTTTGATCGCTGAATACATCAAATTTTTTATTATTAATAAGATAAATATAGGTTCTCGAAACAGCTGAGTATCTTGCATCAAATTCTTCATCAACAATTTTAATCCACTGAATGCTGATATCAGATGGTAAATGAGAATTGATGCCATCCAACCATTGGCTTTCAGTCCTGTTGGCATTTGTTGAAAAGTGAAAAACTTGACCGAGCGCATGAACCCCAGAATCCGTTCTTCCCGCTGAATAAATTCGAAGCTTTTCGTTTGCTACATTTGATAAGGCGCTTTCGATTTGGTCTTGAATGGTTTCCTGAGAGTCTTGAGATTGCCATCCTTTGTAATGAGACCCTAAATATTCAACTCCACATGCATACTTAGTTGAGACAGCCGACATAATCAATAATTTGATTCAATGATGGTCTCAGCAATCTGAATTGAATTCAGTGCTGCGCCTTTTCTTATATTGTCTGCAACAACCCACAAATTGATTCCATTTGAATGATTCAAGTCTGCTCGTATCCTCCCAATGTAGACATCGTCTGTCCCTTCACCCTCCTTTAATGGCATGGGGTATGATTCATCATCCTGCATCAATTGGATGCCAATATACCCTGAGAGCAACTCCCTTACTTCACCAATGCTGAGATAACTCTCAGTGATAATACCTATTGATTCAGAATGACCGTATCTTACTGGCACCCTCACAGCAGTTGGGTTTACCTCAATACTTTTATCTTCAAAAATCTTGTGTGTTTCCCAAACCATTTTCATTTCTTCCAACGAGTATCCGTTGTTTTCGAATGAACCAATCTGAGGTATGACGTTGTGTGCGAATAAGCTTTCCTCATTTTGAGGGTAGTTTGAATCGAGAACCTGACGATCGTATTCATTGAGCATTGATCGCCCAGCCCCAGATATTGATTGATACGTGGATACATTGATGGATTTGATTCTTGCAGCCTGATGTATTGGATTGAGTGCTACAAGCATTTGTATGGTTGAACAATTTGGATTAGCAATAATATTGTTTTTTCTGAAATCCTTTAAAGCATGAGCATTGACCTCGGGCACGATGAGTGGAATGTGATCGTCGTATCTGAATTCAGAGGTGTTATCAATAACGATCGATCCAACATTTGCAGCTTTGGGGGCAAAGACTCTTGAAACGGTGGCGCCTGCGGAGAAGAAAGAAAAATCAATATTCTCAAAATCAAAATCATCTAACAGTCTGACTTCATGCTCTTGACCATTGAATTCAATTTTCTGACCAGCAGATCTCTCGCTTGCCAGAAGAACCAGTTCACTGATGGGAAAAGAACGTTGCTGGAGAATCTGAAGAAGCGCTTCGCCCACCAATCCCGTTGCACCGACAATTGCTACACGATTTGACACGATTTATTCGCCTTTTTCTTCTATTGAGACATCAGCATTTTGAGCTCGATTTCTCAAAATATGATCCATCAAAACAATGGCCAGCATGGCTTCACCAATGGGTGTTGCCCTCAGACCCACACATGGATCATGCCTTCCTTTGGTTACAATTTCTGTCTTTTCACCTGTCTTATCGATTGTCTCAGCTGGCTTGATAATGCTGGATGTAGGCTTCAAAGCAATGCTTGCAAAAATATCCTGTCCGCTTGAGATACCGCCTAAAGTGCCGCCTGAGTTATTCTGCTTAAAGCCATCGGTATCAATCTCATCTCTATGCTCACTGCCTTTCTGATTCACTACAGAGAATCCAGCGCCAATCTCAACTCCTTTGACCGCATTGATGCTCATCAATCCATGAGCGATATCTGCTTCCAGTTTGTCAAAAACTGGTTCGCCCAATCCAACTGGGACATTTGTTGCTACCAAGTTAATTCTGGCGCCAATGGAATCGCCCTCTTTTCTCAATTGATCCATATATGACTCCAATTCTGAAATCTTTTCAGGATCGCCACAGAAAAAAGGGTTTGTTTCAATAAATGATCTGTCCTTCATTTCAAGATGAATCGGTCCCAACTGACCTAGAAAACCGAATATCTCTATTCCCGCTTTTTCAAATAAATATTTTCTTGCGATTGCGCCTGCTGCAACCCTCATGACAGTTTCACGAGCAGAAGATCTGCCTCCGCCTCTGTAATCTCTGATTCCGTATTTATGGTAATAAGTAAAATCAGCATGACCGGGTCTGAATTTATCCTTAATGGCAGAGTAATCTTTTGATTTTTGGTCTACATTTCGAACAACCAAATTGATTGGCGTACCTGTTGTAACCCCCTCGAAAACGCCAGACATAATGCTTACTTCATCCGTCTCTTTTCTTTGAGAGGTGAATCTCGATTGACCGGGTCTTCTTTTATTCAATTCTTTCTGAATATCAGTCTCACTGATGACAAGACCTGGCGGGCATCCATCAATAATAGCTGACAACCCAGGGCCATGGCTCTCCCCAGACGTTGTCACAGTAAATAATTTTCCAATTGTATTGCCAGCCATTAACGATCTCTTTATCTGCTTCTTATTTTAGTCAAATTTTAGGTGCGATGCTTCTATGAGTGCAACACCCTCGCCTCCTATTTCAAAATCAATCCAAATGAAAGGCATATTAAATCCTTTTTCCATATTCTCTGAGGCAACCCCTGCCTCTATTATCACTATACCGTTGTCGGTTAAAAAAGGAGGTGCATCATGCAATATCCTGGAGATAAAATCCAGTCCCTTCTCCCCTGCGGCCAATGCCATATGTGGCTCATGAAGATATTCTTTTGGCAAATCAAGCATGATTTTATCTGGAACATATGGTGGATTGGTGATGATTAAGTCAAACACACCGCTCACATTCTCAAATAAATCTGACTCTATGATCTCCACCTGTTGCTCTAAGCCATGGGCTTTTGTGTTCATTCTAGCCACATCGATTGCATCTGGAGAGATGTCCGTTGCAGCCACTTCAATATCAGAAAAAGCTTCTGCAATACTCAATGCAATACAACCGGATCCTGTTCCAATCTCAAGCACACGATTGATGGAGTTTGGGTTCAACCAAGGCTCAAAGCGATTATTTATGAGTTCAGCTATCGGGGATCTGGGGATAAGAACACGTTCATCGACATAAAACTTCTTTCCACAAAAGTAAGCCACATTGGTTATATATGGCAAAGGCTTCGATTCCGTAACTCTCTGATACAACACTTCTTTTGCTTTTTCTTGAACTTGATCACTAATTGATGTTTTGAGTTGCTCTTCATCTAGAACGTCATTAGATTCTGATAGATACATAAGGATTGCCATTGATTCATCCATGGCATTTCCGGTTCCATGACCATAAAAAAGATGCTCTCTGTTTAGTAAGAGTTCCATATCATGCAAAAGCTCATTAAAAGTTGTGCATCGATCGATCAATTCAAATCTGGTGTCCATCATCACATCGATGTTACATTAGATTTCTAATATTGCCTCTAACTAAATAAACAATGTTTAATCTGATTCAAAATTTTCTAAGTGACCTACTTCAAAGGATAGTGATAAAAGTATCTTTGATTGAGATAAACGCCATTAAAAATCTTCTCATAAGGGCATTTATGAAGAATTACAAGATAGAAATTGATGACTACCCGAGGAAATCTCATCTAGATTATAAGCATTTCAATGATTTTTTTACTCGAGAAATAGACCCAAGCAAAAGACCAATTGATGATAATCATAATAGCTTGATCTCTCCAGTCGATGGAAAGATCGTTGAATTTGGAAAAATTGAAGAAGGCCGATTGTTTCAAATTAAAGGCATGCATTACAAATTATATGGATTGCTTGATGGCAATGAAACGCTTACCCAAAATTATGAAAACGGTTCATATATCAGTATTTATCTTGCGCCCTATAACTATCACCGCGTACATGCACCGATCAAAGGCGATCTCAAACTGGCAAATATGGTTCCAGGGGAAATGTATAGAGTGGATCAAAATGCCTTGTCCAATATTGAAAACCTTTACATTAAAAATCAGAGATTGATCACTGAGTTTAATGGCTCTCTATCTGATTGCATCATGATTATGGTTGCTGCAAGAAACGTGGCTTCAATGACCCATAAAGAAATAAATCAAAACTACGAGAAAGGGGATGAGATTGGACGTTTTAATCTGGGATCAACCGTTGTCGTTCTTCTACCCAATGATGTTCAAGCAGAATGGGATCATCATGTCTCAATCGAGAAAGATGTAAAAATGGGTGAAAAAATAGCCCAACTCAGTAAGATCAAGTAACGAGGAGAAGAATGGACAGCTTAATAATCATAATCATCATTATTGTAATTTTCTTGGTGAAATCATTTAAATATTTCAGCAATCGAGTCTCCCCTTCTGAAAAGAAAGACGACAGAAAAGGGAATTAAAAGGGCTGAAAAATATTCTTAATTCCGAAAAGAATCGATATCACCATTAAGGCAACAATGAGATAGTAAATTATCTTTTGTGAACTCATTATTTGACCCTCGATAAATATTCACCCGTTCTGGTATCGACTTTAATAATCTCGCCCTCCTCAATAAACAATGGAACACGAATAGAAGCGCCTGTTTCAACAATAGCCGGTTTAACACCGCCCTGTGCTGTATCACCTCTTAGCCCAGGATCAGTTTCTGTAACCTTTACATCGATATTATTAGGAGGCTCCACTGCAATCGCTTGTTCGTTCCAAATCGTGACCTCGCAAATGCTTTCTTCTTTGAGCCAAATAAGTATCTCATCCAGAACTGATTTAGCTATGCCAATCTGCTCATAACTA